>JARRLN010000049.1 GCA_037386965.1 Nitrospirota bacterium | reverse complement strand
GGACGTTCCCCCAGTTGGTGTTCTGGGTGAGGATGGCGCCCACGGCCACTTCGAAGGGGCTCTGCCCCGGCCACCAGTGCCGGGGGCCGTAGGCCGCGTGAAGCAGCTCGAACATGCCAAGCAGGCGCTTTCGCACGGCCCGGGCGGACGCCCTGGACGGCAAGGCACCGGATGCCGGGCCTCCGGCGTCGCGCCGGTTCGGGGGAGGGCTCAACGGGATTTCAGCAGCACGTAGGTTGCCCCGAGCCCGCCGTCGCACCCCCGGGCGGTGGCGTAGGCCCGCACGTGCTTGCTCAGGCCGCCCCGGAGCCATTTCCGTACGGCCTCCCTCAGCACTGCTCCTTTTGGCGAGCGTAGTCCCCGCCCGTGGATGACCTTCACGCAGGCCAGGCGCCGCCTGAGGGCGCCCCTGAGGAAGTCCGAGAGGGCCTCCTCCGCCTCCCGGGCGGTCATGCCGTGCAGGTCGATGAAGTCCTGGACGGCGAAGTCACCGGCGTGCAGGCGCGCCGGGATGTCCCCGCTTGCTTCGGGCGAGGCCCACTCGGCGTACTCGGCCGTGTCCGAGAGGGTCACCCTCTCCTTGCCCTGTACCAGCCGGCGCATGGCCCGGAGCCCCTCCATGGTGTCGTCCCGCTTCCGGCGGGAGGGCCTCGAGGCCGGCGGCTCCTTCAGAGGAGTCTTTCGAAACTCCGGTATCTCGCGCACGCCGGCCATGGCCTCCTCGAAAAGCTCCTCGTCGGTCCTCTCCCGCTTGGGCCGGGGAGAGACCCGGGGCTCCATCCCTTTCCGCCTGAGGGCCTCGGCAAGGCCGCTCAGCGGGGTGTTGGACCACTTGTCGTTTTTCATCGCACACCCCCGGACTTTATTCTCACGGTGCGATGTATTATTATAGCCGATGAGCGGGGACCAGGTCCCCGTTACGCATACCTCGCTGCTCAAGGAAGAAAGGCTCGAAACCCCGAGATGCTTGACCCGCGGTTCGTCAGAGACAACGTGGAGCTGGTCGAGGAGGCCCTCAGAAAGAGGTGCTACGACATGCCGCTGGGGGATTTCCTCCGGATGGAGGAGCGCCGCCGCGAGATACTCAAGGAGGTGGAGGAGCTCCGGAGCCGCAGAAACACGGTCTCCGAGGAGATAGGCCTTCTGAAGCGCCAGGGGAAGGACGCCGCGGAAAAGATAAAGGAGATGCGGGGCGTGGCCGACCTCATCAAGGAGATGGAGGGCGGCCTCTCGGAGATTGAGGAGAAGACCGCGGAGTTTCTCCTTACCGTGCCGAACATCCCCCATTCCTCCGTTCCGATGGGCAAGGACGAGACGGAGAACCGTGTGGTCCGCACCTGGGGCGAGCCGCCTTCGTTTGACTTCGAGCCCCTGAACCACTGGGACATCGCCGAGATGCTGGGCATCATCGACTTCACCCGCGCCTCCCGGATGGCGGGGGCGCGGTTCAGCCTGATGCGGGGGGCGGGGGCGCGGCTGGAGAGGGCGCTCATGAACTTCATGCTGGACATGAACACCAGGGCGGGCTACATGGAGGTCCTCCCCCCTTTCCTGGTCAACCGCCAGAGCATGACCGGCACCGGACAGCTCCCGAAATTCGAGATGGAGCTTTTCCGCACCGTGGACCCCGAGCTGTACCTCATCCCCACGGCCGAGGTGCCCGTCACCAACATCCACCGGGAGGAGATACTGGAGGAGCGGGAGCTGCCGCTTCGCTACACCGCCTATACGCCGTGCTTCCGGCGGGAGGCCGGCTCCTACGGCAAGGACACCCGCGGGCTCATCCGGCAGCACCAGTTCAACAAGGTGGAGCTGGTGAAGTTCGCCGCGCCGGAGGCCTCCTATGAGGAGCTGGAAAGCCTCACCGCCCAGGCCGAGAGCATCCTTCAGAGCCTGGGGCTTCACTACCGCACCGTGGCCCTGTGCACCGGGGACCTGGGGTTTGCCGCGAGCAAGACCTATGACCTGGAGGTCTGGCTACCGGGGCAGGGGCGGTACCGGGAGATATCCTCCTGCTCGAACTTCGAGGACTTCCAGGCCCGCCGCGCCTCGGTGCGCTTCCGCCGCGAGGGCAGGAAGGGCACGGAGTTCGTCCACACCCTGAACGGCTCGAGCCTGGCCATAGGGCGCACCGTCGTGGCCATCCTGGAGAACTACCAGCGGCGCGACGGCGCCGTCGTGGTGCCCGAGGCCCTTCGCCCTTACATGGGAGCGGACCGCATAGGGTAGAATCTGTCTCACAATTGATTTCGAAGCGAAAGAGAGAATAAATGGCGGCAGACAAGGAGGGAAGGGGAATCGCCCGGAGGCGCAGCAGAGCTGCGGTGAGGACGATTTTTCCTTCAGGACGCCGTATGACGCCATTTAGGCCTCTTACAGTCGGAAGCAATTTTGAGATAGGTTCTGGTCTTCTCCGCCGCCCGCCCGTTATAATAAGGCATGCGGATGTGGGGACCGAGACTGTATCTGAGGGCCGGCGACCGTGTGCGCCACGTGCGGTACGGCTGCTGGGGCGAGGGGGAGGTGGTCGAAGAGCGCCATTCCACCCTGCCCGGCGGGTTCTGCCTGGTGCGCATCATGTTCGAGGACGGTGAGGAGCGCTCCTTCATCAACGACCTCGACAGCGAGCTCTGCTGCTACTTCGCCGGCATCCGCCTCCTCTGAGCCGCACCCACACCGCTTTCTCGGGCACATGACGTACTACGCGACGTACGAAAGCCCGCTGGGCGATATCTATCTCGTTTTCACCGGGAGGAAACTCTCGGGCATCCTGTTCGAGCGCCCGCACATGAAGGCGGGGGCCGCACCCGGGGGATTCCTGGCCGAGCTTGCGGAGTACTTCGCGGGCACCCTCACGGGGCCGTTCCGGTGGCCTCTGCATCTTCCCCACGGCACCGACTTCGAGCGGACGGTCTGGCTGGCCCTCCGTGAGGTCCCCTTCGGGGAGACGCGCAGCTACAAATGGCTTGCCCAGAGGGTGGGCCGTCCCCTGGGCTCCCGCGCGGTGGGACGGGCCCTCGCCAAGAACCCCATCCCCATCGTGCTTCCCTGCCACCGCATCGTGGAGAGCGACGGAGAGCTGGGCGGGTATACCCCGGGGGTCGATATCAAGCGGCGCCTCCTCATGATGGAGCACTACCACTCCCGCCAGGGCAGCGCGGAAGCCGCCCCCGACCTGTAGCTCCCCAGGCGTTTCCTCCCGGGCGCACAGCTTCCCTCTGGATGTCCGAAGGCCGTGATTGCCTGACGACGGGCCGGCGCGCGTCTGGCCGCCTGCTTGTCACCTCTTGACCGGCTGCCGGGGGCCTGCCTACTGGAAGAGAAAGCCGTACTTGAAGAGGACCTTGCTCTTGTCGGACCAGATGAGCCGGGCCTCTCTCTGCCCTGAAACGTCGGAGACTTCGGCGCGCACCAGGACACCGTCATCGAAAGGGTGGATGCTGTACATGCTGAAGCCCGAAGAGCTGAAATCGGCGGTCAGGCCCGTGAAGGATTCCTCGCCCAACTGAAGGCGGACGATCTTCTTTTCCGGGATACGGTGCTCCCTCCGGCGGTCCTGACCGGATGGCGTGTTCCGCTCCATCCTTTCCCCCTTGTGCCGCCTTGCCCCGCTGAACCGGGGCTGTCTGTGTCGGTGAGGTTACCCGATTCCCTCGGCCCAAACAGTGGGAGCAGTATAACAGATTCGCCTCTAAATTGCATAATTTTTTTGTCCCTTCCTTTTGCTCTCCCGTGGGACATGGGCGGGACTCCAGTCTTTTCGCCCTTTGTGCAGCATTGCGGTCGGGAGGGGAAGGGGACCCATGAGCGGCGCTCTTATCTCAGGGGAAGCTCGCTTTCCGCTCAGGGTCCCCTTCGCAAGGAGGCTTAGAGGGGGAACAACCTTTTGCTTCCGCCTTCCGCCATTTACATATGCAGTAACCGTGCCAGGACAAAAAAGCTGCAAAATCAAGACCTTGGTTTTTCAGTGACAAAAGAGGGTAATGACAAATTTTGTCACTTAATGACGTAACCCATTCTCTTATTTGTCATTTTTCCGGGCGGTACAGCCCTCGCCGGATAAGGGGAGGGCATCGCCGGGGGGGAATGTGAGAACTTTCTATTCGGGGCTATTTCGGGGCGAGGAGGTGCCGTGTGAACCACCGGGCCGCCAGGTCCGCCACCTGCTCAAGCGCGCCGGGCTCCTCGAAAAGGTGGGTGGCCCCGGCAACGATCCTCAGGTCCTTCTCCGCCTCGATGAGGTCGTAGGCCTCCCGGTTCAGTTGGATGACCGTGGGGTCTCTCTCCCCCACGATGAGGAGCACGGGGGCTCGCACGCGGCCCAGGGCGCTCGGGGCCATGTCGGGCCGTCCACCCCGGGAGACCACCGCCCCTATGTCGGCGCCCATCTCGGCGGCGACCGCCAGTGCGGCGGCCGCTCCGGTGCTCGCCCCGAAGAACCCCAGGGAGAGCCCCTCGGCTTCGGGCTCGCCCTTGAGCCACACGGTTGCCTTCATGAGCCTTTCGGTCAGAAGCCCGATATCGAAGCGCCTCTCGTAGACCCTGTCCTCCTCTTCGGTGAGCAGGTCGAACAGCAGGGTGGCGATGCCGCTTCGGTTCAGGACCCGGGCCACGAACCTGTTTCTCGGGCTCAAGCGGCTCGAGCCGCTGCCGTGGGCGAGGACGACGGCGGCCTGGGCGCCCTCCGGCACGGTCAGGAAGCCCGGAAGCTCCACCGTGTCGGCACGGACGGTAACTTCTTTCTCCCTCTCTGTGGCCATGTCATCCTCCGGTCTCCTCTTTCTCCCGCCGGCCCCCTCCCTCCTTTGCAGGGTATCACGGGGCACGTCTGCGGGCTAGACCTTTTTCGAAGACAGAACACTGGCGCCTTTGCCTTCCTCGGGTAAAATAATAATAAGGAGAGGTGAACCATGGCCGAGGAATCAAAGAAGACCCCACAGCGGAGGTCCCGGGAGCCGGAGCAGAAGCACGAGGAGCTTCCCCACCCCGGGCACGACGAGCAGTGCCGGTGCGAAGAGGCCAAGGGGAAGAGCGTCCCGGAGTTTCTGAAGCTGGTGGTCGAGGACCTGAAATTCTGGAAGAAGAAAGGCGGCTCTCCGGGGAGGTAAGCCTCCGGGGAGGGTTTCGCGAGCCCCGACAACGGCCCCGGCAGACCTGAAGGCGCCTTCGGAGGCCCTAGAGAGCGGCTCCGGGAGACCTACCAGATGAGCTTGCCCCGCCTGTTGCTCCAGCAGGCGAAGGAGACGTCCACGAAGAAACTGTCCGGATGGCGGTGGTGCACCCCGAGTTTCACGCCCAGGGCGGTGGTCTTGCCGCCCCGTCCATGGGGCCCGATGCCCAGGGCGTTGATGTCCTCGAGAAGCCTCTCCTCCAGGTGCCGGAGCTCTTCCCGGGGGTTTGTATCGGAAAGCTTACGCCTGAGCTGCTCCTTGGAGAGGGAGACGGCTTGGTCCCGCGTGCCGGCCACGCCCGCGCCGATGGTGTAGGGCGGGCAGCCCCTCCCGCCGGCGAGCCGCACGGCGTCCATGACGCACCTGCGGACGCCTTCCAGGTTCCTCTCGGCGTGGAGTCCCTCCTCGGGCAGGCTGTACAGGCAGCCCAGGTTCTCCGAGCCGGAGGCCATGAGAGAAAGCTCCACCGTCAGGGTCGAGCCCTCGCTCTGGGCGATATGGATGACGGGCACGCCCTCTCCGGTGTTATCGCCCGTGTTCGTATTGGTCAGGGCGTCCACCGCGTTGGCTTGAAGGGGTATCCTTCGGGTCGCCTCGCGAGTGGCCTCGACGATGGTCTCCCTTATCTCGCGGTGGCCGAGGCCCTTGGGCGCCCGCACGTGGAAAACCGGCACCCCGGTGTCCAGGCACAGGAGGTGCTTTCGCCCCCGGGCGCTTTGGGCTATCTGCACCATGCGGGCCAGCTCCTCCCCGGCGGAGGAGCCCTCCGGCTCCCGGGCGTGGGCGCGCACCAGAGCCTGTTCCACGTCCGGGGGAAGCGACGTGGATACCTTCCGGTAAAGCTCCACTATACCCTGCTTGAGCTTAAGCAGAGCGTCCTTCCGGGGGACTTGCGGCCCTTTGTCATGCAAATATCATAACACGTCCCTACGCCCCCGGGCGTCGAACTCCGCCCGGGAGAAGACGGTCTCGTCCCTGTAGGCCCTGAGCAGATAGACGGCCTGCCTGACCCGGGGGTCCAGGACATCCACCAGGGCCGCGTCCAGGCCGGCCCCCGCCAGGTAGGTCAGGAAGGAGGCGTCCACCCTCCGGGCCATCTCTCGGGGCATGCCGCTTGAGACGTTGGAGACCCAGGCGACGGTGTTGACCGGGGGGTCCACGAGCTCGGAGAGGACCCTGACGAACTCCCGGGAGTTGGCCAGATGGCTCTGGCCCGCGCCCCGCCCGATGTGCACCAGTGAGGGGTCGGCGTAGAGGCGCTCGTTGGGGATATCGGCGGCGTTGGCGGCCTCGATGAGCTCCTCGATAAGCTGGAGCTTCGCCTCCAGGCCGGCCGGGGGCACCTCGCGCGAGGCCCTCAGCACCACCGAGGCTCCGGCCGCGGCCGCCGCCTCCAACAGCGCCTTCCGGTCCGGGGGCTCCGTCCGGGAGACGTAATTGACCAGGGGAGGGCTCTTGGGCAGGGGCAAGGCCGCCTTCAGGGCGGGGAGGTTTCGAGAGTCCAGGCAGATGCCGGTCTCCACCCCCGCCGCCAGAAGCACCGCCTCCACGGCCCAGGGCAGGACGTCCTCGTCTCCGGCCCCGTCCAGGGAGCACTGGAGGTTGACGGCCTCCGCCCCGGCCTCGCAGAGGGCACACACCATGCCGGCCAGGGCCCGGGCGTCGCGTCTGCTCAGGGCGTCCATGTACGCCACGTTCCTCGTATTCAGGTTGTCGGCCACTACGAGCATGCCTTACCTCCTCGCACGGGGATTACCCTGATTATAGAGCACCCGGGGCGCCCAGGCAAAAGGAGCCATTTTGCCGTCAATTAAATATTTTTATATTTATTTTCCCCTATTTTCGCAGCAGATGTGATAATATTTGCTATGGAAATGGCCATGGAGGAGAACCCCACGCGGGAGAGGATTGTCACCCTCCTGAAGAGGGCCGGCCATCTCACCGTCGCCGACATGAGCAAGGAGATGGGCATCACGCCGATGGCGGTGAGACAGCACTTGATGTCCCTGGAGAAGCGTGGCCTCGTCTCGTACGAGACCCGCAAGTACGGCATCGGAAGGCCCGTCTTCCTCTACAGCCTTACCCCGAAGGCTCAGGAGGTCTTTCCCAGCGCCTACGGCAAGCTGGCCGGGGACCTGTTGAGAACCGTGGAGGAGCTGGACGGCAGGAAGAAGGTGGACAAGCTATTCAAGACCCTCAAGGGCAGGCGCCTCGATGAGAAGGAGCAGCTGCTGGAGGGCATGGAGCCCTTTGAGGCGAGGGTCTCGGCCCTGGCCGGAGCGCTCAACGAGGAGGGCCAGATGGCCGAGGTGGAGTCCGACGGGAAGGCCTGGACCCTGAACATTTTCAACTGCGTCATACCCAGCGTGGCCCAGTCTTACCCCGAGGCCTGCCGGTACGAGCTGGAGCTTTTCCGGGACCTTCTGGGGCCCAAGGTCAAGCGCACCGCGTGCCAGACGGCGGGCTCTCCCGCCTGCGTCTACTCTATTCCGCTGCCGAGGGCGTAGGGGCGCTGCCGGGCTCAGGGGCATTGCCGAAGGCTGCGCGGATGGCCTCTTCGTTCCTCTCAACGGTGTACTTCTTTTTCAGGGAATCCACGTAGCTTTCGAAGGCCTCCTGCTGTTTCTGGCCCTGGAGGCGCTCCTTCAAGAGCTTCCGGACGGTCTCGAATTCGATGGGTTCGCTCCCTTTCTCTCCCTGCTTGCCCACCGAGAAGCGTTCCTTGTTCTTCTCATAGAAATCCCGGACCTCCTGGTCCGAGACCTTCGATTTCTCCCCGATTTCCTTCTGAAGGAGGATTTCTATCATGAGGCGCTTCTTGAACTCGGCCAGGCGCTCCTTGAACTTCTCGTCCTTCTGCACGTCCGCTTTCCGGGCTTCCTGGTAGAGCATCTCCTTTTTCACCAGCTCGTCGATCAGCCGGGCCTTGCCGCCCTGTTCGGCGAACACTTCCTGGACCTGGGGCGGGAGCATATCGTACTGGCTCTGCACGTCCTGCTCGGTGATGGCGGTGCCGTCGACTTTGGCCAGATACGCTCCGGACGTCTCGCTTTCCTTTGCTCCCTGGGTGCAGCCCCAGAGAAGCCCCGTTGCGAGGAGTACGTATACGAACTTTCTCATCAAGACCCTCCTTGCGTGCTCGTCCTCTTTTATACCATAAGTGCCGGCCCCAGGGGAAATGCGCGGTCGGCCCGCACGGGGCCGTGGTCCGTCCGGGGCGACAGGGCCCATCCTAAAGCTGTGGTTTTTGACAGAAGTTCCGGCCGTGTGTTAGTGTAAGTTCTCATGGAAAAGGTGTCGCGGCGAAAGTCCAAAACCCTCTTCCGAAAAGCCCAAGGCCTCATCCCCGGCGGAGTGAACAGTCCGGTCCGGGCGTTCAAGGCCGTGGGCGGCAATCCCCTTTTCATCGACCACGCCAAGGGCTCCCGGATTTACGATGTAGACGGCAACGCCTACATCGACTACGTCCTTTCCTGGGGTCCGATGATCCTCGGGCACGCCCACCCCCGGGTGACCAGGGCCCTGAAGGCCGCGGTTGAGAAGGGCACGAGCTACGGGGCCCCCACGGCCCTGGAGGTGGAGCTAGCCGCGCTGGTGCTGGAGCTTTACCCCTCCATGGAGAAGGTCCGCATGGTCAACTCCGGCACCGAGGCCGCCATGAGCGCCATCCGCGTGGCCCGGGGGTACACGGGCAGGGACAAGGTCATCAAGTTTGCCGGCTGCTACCACGGCCATGCGAACGGCCTTCTGGTGAAGGCCGGCTCCGGGGCCACCACCTTCGGTGTGCCCACGAGCCCGGGCGTCCCCAGGTCTTCGGCCAGAAACACCATCGCCCTGCCGTTCAACGACACCCGGTCCCTTACGTCGGTCATAGAGAAGGAAGGGAAGAACATCGCCTGCGTCATCCTGGAGCCCGTGGTGGGCAACGCCGGCCTCATCCTTCCCAAGGCGGGCTTTCTCAAGGCCCTCCGCAGCCTCACCAGAAAGCACGGCATCATCCTCATTTTCGACGAAGTCATGACGGGTTTCAGGGTCGCTCTGGGGGGCGCCCAGGAGCGCTTCGGGATCAAGCCGGACATGACCTGCCTGGGCAAGGTCATCGGAGGAGGGCTTCCCGTAGGGGCCTACGGCGGACGGGCGGACATCATGAGCATGGTCTCCCCCGAGGGGCCGGTCTATCAGGCCGGCACGCTTTCGGGCAACCCCCTGGCCATGACGGCGGGCATAGAGACCCTGAAGATACTGAGGAGAAAAGGCACGTACGAAAAGCTGGAGCGCATCGGGGCGCACCTGGAGGAGGCCCTGAGGGACGCAGCCCGGCGCGCCGGCGCAGTGACGAAGTTCTACCGGGCGGGCACCATGTTCTGCACGTATTTCACCGAACGGGAGGTGGTGGATTACGAGACGGCCGTGGCCGCCGACACGCAGAAGTTCGCCCGGTTTTTCTTGGGGATGCTCAAGAGGGGTGTGAACCTTGCTCCGAGCCAGTTCGAGGCGGGGTTCATCTCGCTGGCCCACACGCCGGGGGACATCACCCGGACCGCGCGGGCGGCGTATGAGTCGTTCAAGGAAGTTTAGTTTACAGAAATTCGCACAAAAGGGGGAGCAACCAAGCCATGGTCCAGTGGTGGAGAGAGAAACTGCCTCTCAAGGGGAAAATCATCATTGCCGTCCTGATACTTGTCATGGCGGTGGGAGGGGGGGCCGTCGCCTATAAATTCTACGACTTCACCCAGAACAACCCGAAGTTCTGCGTGGCCTGCCACCTCATGCAGCCGGCCTATGACGCCTGGTCGGTAAGCGAGCATGCCGGCATCAACTGCCATGAGTGCCATCATCTGACGATACCCGAACAGAACCAGCTTCTCATCAGCTTCGTCCTGCACAGGCCCGAGAGGGTGCCCGCGAGGCACGGCAAGATAATCGTCAGCTGGAAGTACTGCATCAAGTGCCATTGGGAGAGGGAGAAGGGCTTTGAGAACGCCCCGCTCATCAACGACTCCACGATGCATGCCAAGCATTACTTCAGCGAGCAGATAGAGTGCGCGAAGTGCCACGGGTACATCGTGCACAAGTTCACGCCCGAGGCGCGCTTCTGCGTCAGGTGCCATGAGGGCAAGGAAGTCCACGGCGCGGGCATGAAGGAGCTGGCCTGCCTCAACTGCCACACGGACAGGACGCCCACCCTTCTTCCGGGCAGAGGGAAGTGCCTGTACTGCCACGGCGGCCCCAAGGTCAGGGAGAACCTGAAGGCCGGGGAGACCCTGGACGTCACGCACTATCAGCCGTCCCAGGAGACCATCAAGCGGGCCATCAAAATAAATGTGCCCAAGGGCGCGCCCATGCGGTTCAGCTGCTTCCTCTGCCACAAGCCCCACGGCAAGCTGCGGCCGGAGCAGGGGCACTGCCTGAACTGCCACGAGCGGATACCCGACGTGGGCAAGCACGGGCTGCACATCAAGGTGGTGGGCATGGTGTGCACCCAGTGCCACAAGCCCCACGGGTGGGCCGTGACCAAGCAGCAGGCCAAGAAGACCTGCACCCAGTGTCACGAGTACAGAAACCCGATGGACTTCATTAAGGGATAGCAGCACTGCCAGAGAGCGAACGGGGCGGGCCGGAAGGGCCCGCCCTTTTTTTGTGCCGATGCCGCGTTCATGGCGTCCGGCCGGTGCATGGTCCCTCTACCTGGGACTTTAAGGGATTTGCCTTTCCGCTTATCAGGTTGAAATATTCGGTCGGCGATGGTAAATTACATCCCCATGAAATCCTACGTTCTCCGTCCTCTTTATGTCGTCATAGCTTTTGTGTGCATCATTCTCCTCGCCAGGGTCTTTGTCGTCCCCAAGGACTTCGGCATCGGGGAACGCGGTTTCATGTACGGCTGGCACAGGAAGGGAGCCGAAGATTTCTGGCGTAACTTCAAGGTGAAGTACCAGACCCGCGAGTACTGCGAGGGCTGCCATGCACAGAAATACGAGACCATCATGGCCAGCCCTCATGCCATCATCCAGTGCGAGAACTGCCACGGTCCGGCCGTCGACCACCCGGTGAAGCCCGAGAAGCTCACCATCGACCGCAGGCGGGACCTGTGCCTTCGGTGCCACGCCTACCTGCCGTACCCCACCTCGGGGCGGCGGGTGATACCTCCCATTAACAATGACGAGCACTATCCGGATACGGAGTGCGTACAGTGTCACAATCCGCACAGCCCGGGGTTTTGAGCAGGAAGAAATGATATCGAGAAGAGATTTCATACGGCTTTCCCTCTTGGCCGGCGCGGGCGCCGGGTTGGGAGTGGGCACGGTCAGGGCGCAGGAGACGGCCGGACCGCGTTCGCGGTGGGTTTTCCTCGTGGACACCATGAAGTGCGTGGGCTGCGGCCTGTGCGTAAAGGCGTGCAAGCTCGAAAACGAGGTGCCCTACGACCTGCCGGTCACCCGCACCTGGGTGGAGCGCTATGTCATCACCGGGGAAGGGCAGATCAGCGTAGACGGCAAGGGCAGGTCCGTCGAGGCGGGCACCGTGTTCGCCGATACGCCCATGGGGGCCCGGGATGGATACAAGCAGAACGTCTTCCATAATTATACGGAGCTGGGCTCCAACGTGGTCGTTCCCCCCGACATGATCGCGAAGTCGTTCTTCGTGCCGAAGCTCTGTAACCAGTGCGACAAGCCCCCCTGCGTGCAGGTCTGCCCCGTGGGGGCCACATTCAAGACCGCCGACGGCGTGGTGCTGGTGGACCGCACCTGGTGCATCGGCTGCGGATACTGCATCATGGCCTGCCCGTACGGCGTGCGGTTCTTCCACCCCGTTTACAGGGTGGCCGAAAAGTGCACCTGGTGCTATCACAGGATCGTCAAGGGCATGAAGCCGGCCTGTGTCATGGCCTGCCCCTTCGAGGCACGGCGCTTCGGTGAGGCGAACAAACCCGACGACCCGGTGGCACAGGTGGTCGAGACCGACCGCGTCGCGGTGCTGAAACCCGAATTCGGAACCAGGCCCCTGGTCTACTATCTGGGCTTGGACGAGAACGTAAGGTGATGGGATGACTGGATTGGAAGCACACGCCGCCGAAGTTCACGGCGCGGCCTGGACCATCAAGGAGATGTTCGTCTATCCGAACGAGTACATCTACTGGAGCATTCAGATCGTGCTGTATCCGTTCATGACCGGCCTGGTGGCCGGGGCCTTCGTTCTCTCGTCGCTGTATCACGTGTTCGGCCGGACGGAGCTCAAGGACATGGCCCGGTTCTCCCTCCTGTTCTCCTTCGCGCTCCTGGTGGCCGCTCCCATGCCGCTGCTGTTTCATCTGCTTCAGCCCCAGCGGGGCGTCTTTGTCTTTTTCACGCCGCATTTCACCAGCGCCATCGCGGCCTTCGGCATCGTGTTCTTCACCTACTCGGCCATCGTGGCCTCGGAGATATGGTTCGTCAGCCGCACCTTCTTCGTCCATGAGATCGAGCGCCTGAGGAATGCCGAAGGCATTTGCAACCGGGTCCGCTACTGTTGCTACAGGGGCATGAGCCTGGGTGCCTACGATATGGGCCCCGGCGCCGACCAGGCCGACCACAAGGCCATAAAGATACTCTCCGGGATAGGCATTCCCGTGGCCTGTTTCCTCCACGGGTACGCGGGTTTCATCTTCGGCTCCGTCAAGGCAAACGCCCTGTGGATGACCCCCCTCATGCCGGTCATCTTCATCATGTCGGCCATCGTCTCGGGCATCGCCCTGTGCATGCTCACCTATATCATCATCATGGAGTACAGGAAGCTGCGGGCGCTCAGGAACCGGAAGCCCTGGATGCCGGCCAAGGATATCGCCGGCGTGGAGATAGAGACCGTGAAGATAACCGCCAGGTACCTGGTGGGCTTCATGGTGGCGGCCATCAGCCTGGAGCTCCTGGACCTGGTCTTCCGCGGCTACACGGCGGTCAAGAGCTGGGACATCCTCCGGGCGGTCATCTACGAGAGGGACTTCATCGACATATTCATCCTCCAGTACGGGATTGGCAACCTGCTGCCCTTCATCATGCTTCTCTGGCCCCGGCTTACGGTGCGGCGGGCCGTGGTGGCGCTTGTCCTCGTGCTCATGGGCGTGTTCATGATGCGGTGGAACGTCGTCATCGGCGGGCAGAGCTTCTCGCTCACCTTCGCCGGGTTCATGCACTACCATATGCCCTTCATGCCGCATAACCTGGAGACGTACAGGGAGGGGTTCTTCGGACTTCTGACCATCCTGGTCCTTCCCTTCGTGCTTCTGTGGCTCGTCAACAAGTTGGTCCCCGTTCTTTCGGGGGGCGAGGAAGAGACCTCCGGGCACTGACCTGCGCGAAGCCCTTCCCGCGGCCTTTACAGGTTTGCCGGTCCGGGGTAGCATGAGTCCATGCGGAAGAAACCCGTGGTCTGCCTCGACCGGGACGGTACCCTGATATACGATACGCGGGAGCACCTGTACCTGGGCCATGATGAAGACTGGAGGGGCCGGGTGCGGCTGCTGCCGAAGGTCGTCGAGGGCGTGAAGCTCCTCAGGACCATCCCGGAGGTGGCCCTCTATATGGTGACGAACCAGCCGGGAGTGGCCATACGGGACTTCCCGCGTCTTACCCGTGAACGGGCCCACGAGGTTTGCCGCTATGTCCTGGAGGCTCTCCGGGAGCGGGGCGCACCTCTGGACGGCTATTTCCTCTGTCCGCACGCAAGCCCCGAGTATGTCCGAGAGTATCCGCAATACGGTTTCCGGGAGGAGCTGGTCTGCCGTTGCGCGTGCATAAAGCCCGCCCTGGGGATGGTCTTCGACGCCCTTGCCTCCGAGGGTCTCTCTCTGAAAGAGGCGCGCCTCGCCGTCATAGGGGACCGGGCCACCGACGTGGAGACCGCTCTTCGCGCCGGCGGCACCGGAATTCTCATCCCCTTTATAAACCAGCCCGGCGAGGATGAGAAGGTAAAGGGCCTGACGCCCCGGGGCCGCGTGCATATCGCCCCGGACATGCAGGAGGCGGCCCGGTTCCTTCTGTCCCGCGGGCCCTGCTGAGCCCCCCCGGCGCACCCCGTTGCCCCCGCCCGCCCGGGAGGGCTATAATCTCAGGATGGAGAAACCGCTTATGCGCCAGCTCTGGCGTGCCAGCATGGTGGGCATCAACCTGGTGGCGGCCACCTTCGTGGGGTTCGTCATCGGCTACTACCTGGACAAGTGGCTGGGCACCCGGCCCTGGCTCACCCTCGTGTTTCTCCTCCTGGGCATCATCACCGGCTTCCGGGACCTTTTCCGGATGGCCCGGGAGGCAGGGGGCAGTGGTAAGAAGGGTTCATAAGCAGGCGTTCGTCGTCCTGCCCGTGCTGGCCGCCGTTTGCGCCCTCATCGAGCCCCGTGAGCTTCCCTTGAGCGTGCTCGTGGGCGGCCTGCTCGGCCTTGCCAACCTGAAGGGGCTTCAGGTGGGGCTTGAGCGCCTCCTGGGCAGCGACCGGCCCGCGGCCAAGCTCTGGGTGCTGGGGATGTTCCGCCTGTTTCTGGTCTCCGCCGTCATCATCCTGCTGGCCCGGGCCCGGGCCGTGAATTTGGTGGCCCTGGCCGGAGGGTTTACCGTGGTCATCTTCCTGTTGGTCGTGGAAGGCGTCAGAACGGTGAGAAGAGACTCCCTGGGCTCCTCAGGCAAGCTGTGATATAATCCGCCCAGGACGTTGGGACGCCGGCTTCCCCCTCGCTCCGGGAAGTGCCTCTTCGTACCGAACACCGAACCCACGGGCAAGGAGGCTGCATGCTTGAAATTGACTACTCCAACATGATGTCCGATGTCATCGGCGAGGCGGGGCTCACCGGGGAGGATTTCGACACCATCGAGGCCGGGGCCCGGAAGGCCCACGAGGAGATATCCGGCAGGAAGCGCCCCGGGTTCGCGTTCCTGGACCTGCCGGAGCAGGACGTCTCGGCCCTGAAGGAGATGGGCGGAGAGGTCAGGGAGGGCTCCCGGTACTATCTGCACCTGGGCATAGGAGGCTCCGCCCTGGGGCCGCGCACCATCCTGGAGGCCCTGAGCCCTTTCCATAATTACCTCAGGTCCCCCAAGGTCTTCATCTACGACAACGTGGACCCCTGCACCCTCGAAAACATCCTCTCGCTGGTGGACCTTTCCAGGACCGCGGTCAACGTGGTCACCAAGAGCGGGAGCACGGCCGAGACGATGGCCTCCTACATGGTCATGCACGAGAAGCTGGGAGGCAGGACCGAGCCCTTCCTTGCCACCACCGACCCGGAGAAAGGATACCTCCGCAAGATGGCCCGCGACTCCGGCATGCGGGCCCTGCCCGTGCCGCCGGAGGTGGGGGGCCGGTACTCGGTCCTCACGCCGGTGGGCCTTCTTCTGGCGGAGGTCATCGGCGTGGGGGCCGATGCGCTTCTGGCCGGTGCCCGCGAGATGCGCGAGCACTGCCGCGAAGCGGACCTCGAAAGAAACCCCGCCTATCTCTTCGGCGCAATGCTCTACCTGATGGACGCCCGGAAGAGGCGGAACATAAACGTGATGCTTCCCTATGCCGACAGGCTCAAGCCCCTCTCGGAGTGGTTCTGCCAGCTCTGGGCCGAGAGCCTGGGCAAGGAAGGGAAGGGCTCCACCCCCTATCCCTCGCTGGGGACGACCGACCAGCACTCCCAGCTTCAGCTCTGGATGCAGGGCCCGCCGGATAAGGTTATCACCTTCCTGCGCATCGGGGACTACGGCACGGACGTACCCATCCCCCGCGTCTTCGAGGACACGGGATTCGGGTATCTCGGCGGGCACAGCCTCGCGGAGCTCATCACGGCCGAGGAGGAATCCACCGAGCTCTGCCTGGCCGGAAACGGAAGGCCCAACATGACCATCACCGTCCCGGTGGTGGACGCCGCTCACCTCGGGCAGCTCTTCCTCTTTTTCGAGCTGGCCACGGCGTTCGCCGGATGCCTCTACGGAGTCAACGCCTTCAACCAGCC
>JARRLN010000048.1 GCA_037386965.1 Nitrospirota bacterium | reverse complement strand
CCCAAAAAGCAAGGACCCAAAAACCTGCTTTGCGCAAGGGGGCTGGAGTCCCCTTTGCGCACCCGCTTCAGAAATAGAAGAGAAAGGCTGATGGCACCTTAGCCTTCACTCTAATTAAAGGAGAAGAATAAGAAGAAGAGAAAAGGGGACTGGTCCCCAGGGCACGCCGTGGAGCGTCCTGACATCGGGCGTGTTGCTCAAAGGGTGGGAGCAAGAAGAAAAGGGCACCGGTGCCCGATGGTGCCCCTCAAGGAAGAGGAAAACTGATGGGTGCTGGCACGGAAGCCGCGCTCATCTTCTAAAGGGAAGGGATAAGAAGAAAAGGGGACTGGTCCCCCTGGTGCCCCGGGCACACGGTCCGGAGCGACGGGACATCGGAGCGGGTCACTCAAGGGAGGTATAAGGAGAAAAGGGCGCTGGCGCCTAAAAGGGGCACTGGTGCCCCCTAGTGCCCCTTTTCTTCGGCCTTTTTCACCAGCCAGTAGACCACTCCCATGACCAGGATGGCCGCTATGAGGGTGTAGAGCTTCTCGGGCGTCTCGTGCTGGAGCGTGGCTATCATCATCTCCCGTATGACGGTGATGAGGGCCACCCCTATGAAGACGCTTATGTAGAGCCCCCCGCCCTTCAGGTGGGATATCTCGGTGTTCATGAGCTCTATCATCACCCAGAGGATGAGCATGGAGCCCAGGGCCGATATGATGCCCCTGCCCAGGCCTGCCTGGCCGGTGACAATCTCCCTGAGGTCGTAGACAAAGAGGGCCAGCACCCCCAGGGTAAGGCCTATCAAGGCGAGGACGAGGGCCAGGTTCATCGTCTGGGAGAACCTTTCGGCGAAGCCGATGAGGGCGCTCTTGACCTTGTAGACGGGGGAATATATCTTTATCTCCTCCTCGATGTACGACAGGGTGATGACATCGAGGTTGATGTCCAGCATCTTTCCCAGGGCGACGGCCTTGTCGGCCAGCTCCTCCTTCGACTCCACAAAGCGGCTCAGGACGTCGATGCTGGCGTTGCGGACGATGTTTACGGCCCTGTTCATGAAATGGGCGTCCACGCCATTCTTGACGTGCACGGCCCCTATCCTGATGAGCCCGTCATGATACCGGTTGTCGTACCGGCCCGAGAAGAGGTCCAGGAACCACTTCTTCTGGGCATCGAAGACGTGCCGGCGGCGCGACTCGTCGGTGAAGAACTCGGCGGTGTCCCTGGTGCCCATTATCCAGAGGCTCAGGGTCCCCATGATTTCCTCGGCATGCTCCTTCATGACGGGGGCCATCTCGCGCAGCCGCTCCTCGTGCTCGGCCGTGAACCGGTAGTCGGCCTTTATCTGCTTGAAGCTCCGCATACCCGTAAGAATCCCTTACCGGTTAGTTTTTATCCCCGCACTGAAACATTGAGAGGACTTATTTTCATCTCGATTCCGGCATCGGCATGTGACCCCTATCGTTCTCCCCGTAGTATAACAGCTAACGGCGGCCCGCGCCCCGGGAAGCCGCCCGGGTGGGCGTGCGCTAGTTGATATCGGCGGCAGTGATTTTTTATGGTAAGAAATGCCCCCAAGGGGGCGATAGTTCGTGATAACGAACCTCTCCGCGGAGAGACGGCACGGTAGCCGAAGAAGCGGGGAAGGTGCGGCCCCGGGACCTCCCGGAATCAACTGGTTGAACCAAGCGAGGTAGCACGGCCATGGCCCAGGAGACCATGCAGTTTCGGACAGAGGTGAAGCAGCTTCTGGACCTCATGATCCATTCCCTTTACTCCCACAAGGAGGTCTTCCTGAGGGAGCTCATAAGCAACGCCTCCGACGCCATCGACAAGCTCCGCTACGAGGCCCTCACCAGGGAGGACCTCCTGGAAGGGGAGGCGGACTACAGGATAAGGCTCATCCCCAACCGGGCGGCCGGCACGCTCACCGTCCGGGACAACGGCATCGGCATGAGCCGCGAGGAGGCCGTGGAGGAGCTGGGTACCATAGCCCACTCGGGCACCAAGGAGTTTCTGGCCGCCCTCAGGGAAAAGAAGCCCGAGGAGCGCTCGGAGCTCATCGGGCAGTTCGGCGTGGGGTTTTACAGCTCCTTCATGGTGGCCGACCGGGTGACGGTCCTCAGCCGCCGGGCCGGGGAGCCCCCGGAGCGCGGGGTGCGCTGGGAGTCATCGGCCGACGGCTCCTTCACGGTGGAGGACGTGGAGAAGCCCGCCCGGGGGACGGACGTCATCCTGCATCTGACCGAGGAGGGCAGGAAATTCCTCGAGGAGTGGGAAATCCGCCGGACCGTCAAGGCGTACTCGGACTTCATCGAGCACGCCATCGTGATGGACGTGGAGAAGAAGAAGGAGAGCGAGCTACAGAAGGGCGAGACCTACACGGTGACCGAGGAGGAGACCCTGAACTCCCGGAAGGCCATCTGGCTCAAGAAGAAGTCCGAGGTGAGCGAGGAGGAGTACGCCGATTTCTACCGCCACCTGTCCCACGACACGGGGGCCCCGGCCAGGGTCATCCACTACCGGGCGGAAGGGGCCACGGAGTTCCGCGCCCTTCTGTACATCCCGGAGCACCTGCCCCTGGGCATCCTGTTCAAGGAGTTCGAGGCGGGTCCGATGCTCTATGTGAAGAGGGTGCAGATAATGCCCCACTGCCCGGAGCTTCTGCCGCCGTACCTGCGGTTCGTCAGGGGGGTGGTGGACAGCGCGGACCTGCCGTTGAACATCTCCCGGGAGATGCTTCAGCACAACCGGCAGGCCGAGGTGATGAAGCGCAACATCACCAAGAAGGTCCTGGACGCCCTGGCCGGCATGAAGCGCGAGGAGTACGAAAAGTATGCCCGTGTTTTCCGGGAGCTGGGGCGGGTGCTCAAGGAGGGCATTTACGTGGAGCCCTCGCGGCGGGAGGCCCTGGCCGACCTCATGCTCTATGAGTCCACCGCCAGGGGGGCGGGCGAGTACACCGACCTGGAGGGCTACGTCCGGAACATGAAGGAAGGGCAGAAGGACATCTACTACATCACGGCCGCCTCCCGGGAGGAGGCCCTGAGGAGCCCGTACCTGGAGAGCTTCAGCGCCGGGGGCTACGAGGTCCTGGTGATGCTGGACGAGATAGACGACATCATCACGAGCGCCCTCGGCCAGTACAAGGGCAAGACGTTCCGCTCCGTCCTGAAGGGAGAGCTCGACCTCGGGGAGAAAGAGAAGAAGGAGGAGGCCGCCCGCACCTACGGCAAGCTGGTGGCGCTGCTCAAGGAAACCCTGAGCGACAGGGTGAAGGACGTGCGCCTCTCGGGCAGGCTCACCGACAGCGCGTGCTGCCTGGTCTCGGGGGAAGGGGAGCTTGACCCCGCGACACTCTCTCTTTTGAAGGCCATGGGACAGCAGGTCCCCGAGGAAAAGCGCATCCTCGAGATAAACCCCGACCACCCCCTTCTCCGGGCCATGCAGGCCCGCTTCGAGAAGAACTCCGCGGACCCCGCGCTCAAGGAGTACGCCGGGCTCCTGTACGAGCAGGCCCTGGTGCTGGCCGGCCGGCTTCCCGGCGACCCCGCCGCCTTCGTAAAGGCCATGGCCGCCCTCATGGCAGAAGCGCTCGGCACCCGGGGGGCCGGTGCCGGAGAAACCCGGGACTGAGACGTCACGACGCGGCTTCTCCCCGCGGCGGCCCTTTCGTGTAGGCGTCATACAGGGCCTTGCCTACCAGGAAATCCACCCATGCGATGCCTATGTCGGGAAGAGTGGAGTTCAGAAGCATCGCCGGAAACGGGATGGATTTTGCCGTTATCTCCGCGATGCTGAAGTGGGCCATGAAGACCGTCCCGTACAGGACGATGAGGCCGTTGAGGAGATAACCGTATGCGGCGGTCTTCCTCGACATGAAGAGCACCGTTACCACCAGGAGGTCCGCCAGCGGAAAAAGAGCGGCGAGAAACAGCGTTCGGTCAAAGACGAAGGCGCCCGGGTTCCGAGCGTCCGGGACCATGAAGCTGTGTATCCTGTAATGAAGTGCAAGCCCCGCGGCCGCAAGCAGAAAGAGCGCGGCAAGCAGCGTCCGTTTATTCATACTAACCAGTCAGTTTTTATCTTCACATCGAAGCCCTGAAAATACCCATGCACTTTAGGGCATTGATACGTGAACTATATACGCTCCCGGTGGTTAAAACGTAAAGCTCGCCATGTGTCCCAGGTAGAAGGTGAGCCCCACGGCAAGCACGTGCAAGACCCACCACCCCGGCTTGTATCTCATGAAGTGCCTGAGCATGCTACCTCCAGAGTATGTGCCCGGCGGTGTAGACAAGGCTTATTCCGGCCAGATGCACGGCCCACCAGCCGGGCCGGAGGAAACCTATCTTTCTCGAGAAGCCCTCTTTCTGCATGGCTCTCCCTCCCGCGGTTGATTTTCGTTCGTGCGCAAGACCCCTCCTGTCGTAATGGTAGCACGTCCGTGCCGGGTGTAAAGGCGGGGCATGCTTTCCGCGGGGCTCGAGGGGTTCACTCGCATGCGTGGCGGCATGCATCTCGGCTTTTCGCAGCGATGCCCTGTGAGCGCGAGCACAATCTTCCGGCCAATAGTGGGTATACTATTCAGAGAGGAATAGAATTCCGGAGAACGTTTATGGAGATGAAGATTTCCGGGGAACACCCGCTTCGGCGGACCTTCAGGGAAGCCGCCCGCAATGCCTTCCGCTTCCATCCCGAGCTTCACACGGAAGACGTCGAGACCTATTTCTCCGAGTGGCTGCTCCTGCGCTTCGTCCATGCGGACAACCTCCAGCGGATACGGACGGCCCGGGGAAAGAGGCTCCACCAGATAGCGCAGATGCTGGCCGAGGGCGCGCTGGCCCGGGAGGAGGGGAGCCGCATACGGGAGATGGCCGTCTATCAGCACGTGGGAGATTACGTGCTTTTCATGGTGGGCATGTTCCCCGAGGGGCTCAAGAGGATGGTGGAGAGTCCGGCCTCGATGGACGCCCTGCTGGTGCGGGTGGGCTCCCTTTACTACCCCTGCTCCTCCACACTGGATTTCTGCGTCCTTCAGGGAAAGGCGGGCTACGAGCGCGCCTCCGACGCCATGACCTCCGTCTCCCCGGAGAAGGCCGGCGTGCTCAGGAGCCTGGCCCGGAGGTTCGACGGCTACGTGGACGTGATGAGCCTGGTGAGGGTGAACCTAGAGGGCAGCGCGTACTTCAGAAACATAAAGGGAATCATCGGGTCGAACTGACCCTTTCCGCCCCTCTCGCCGTCTGCACCGCGCGTCAGAGAAAGACCGGGTAGCCTATCTCCCCCAGGACCTGGGCCACGTCCTTGAGAGAGAGCCTGCCGTCGTCGTAGCAGAATGACGCCCGCCCCATCTCCACGTCCAGCTCGCGGAGGCCGGGTATCGTCTGCAAGACCTGCCGGACCTCCTCGATGCACTTCTCGCAGTACATCTCCTTTACCTTCACGGTCGCAAAGCCCATCCAGCTCCCCTCCTCACTTCTTGCCCCCGCAACGAAGCCCCCGCAGCGTGCGCACGGAGCCTTCAAGAAAAGGCTATCACAGGGAGGCGGGGCTGTCGAGAAAATTCAGAGGTTCTTCTTCTCCCAGGCCAGGGCCCGGCCGTAATGGGGGAAGAGGCGCTCCCGCGCCTTGAACTCCGGCGAATGCAGCAGGCGGCGGCCCTTTCTTTTGAGCACTCCCATGTCGGCGTGCAGCATCTCGTGATAGAGGATGTACCGGATGAAATAGGCCGGGACGGACTTTCTGTCCAGATGCGGGCTCACCCGCACGGTGTAGGTATGGGGCGAGTAGCTCCCCAGGGTGCGGCACCGCACCCCGCGGCGGGGACTCCGCCGCCCCCAGGTTACCCCACAGCGGAGCCTGCCGCCGAAGTACTCCTCGTTAAGCTCCCGGAACAGAGGCGTCAGGTCGTGGTGCCTGCCCCGGGGCCTGAGATGCGCCCGCCGGGGCTCGGCCCGCTTGAGCTCGCCCGCCCGCGCACGCACGAACCGCCAGAAAAGGGGCGTTTTCCCCCTCCCGAGCCGTATGTACTCGGCCAGCTCCCGGAGGACGTCCTCCGGGGCCTCGAGGAACATGCGGTGAAGCCGCACCTGGCGCTCCATTGCCCGGAGCCTGAGGGAGAAGATGCTCCTGGCGTTATCCGTAAGGGCCAGGGCCACGCGCCGGCCGCAGTGGCCCTCGATGAACCGGCGCAGAGAGTCGGGGTCGCGGGCGAAAGGGAGGGCGAGCTGTCCGGACCTCTCCCCGGCGGGCGGAGCCACCACCGCTACATGCCGTAGGAGAGCCGCTCGGCCAGGGGCGCGGGAAGGCCCGCCTTGCGCATGCCCTCCTGGGTGCGCTCTATGTCGTAAGGGACGCGGACGAACGAAAGGCCGCCGTCCCGGAGGACGGCGTAACAGGCCCGGGGGTCCCGGTCCCGGGGCTGTCCCACGCTGCCGGCGTTGACGACGTAGCGGGCGCCCTCCCGGAAGTCCACCCTGTCCTCGTAGGCATTGAACTCGCCCTCCGGAGGCTTCTCGGTTATGAAGGGGCGGTGGCTGTGTCCCACCATGCAGATGCGCTCGGAGAAAAACCGGAGGGCCCGCTCCCCGTCCTTCGGGGTGATGAGGTAGTGCCAGGCGGGCGGGTCCTCCGGGCTTGCGTGCACGAGCAGGGCCTCCCCGTCCAGGGCCAGTTCCGTAAGGGGCCAGGAGGCCAGGGCCTTGCGGTTCGCCTTGGTCAGGACGGTGTCCGTCCAGGCCACCGCGGCCCGGGCCAGGGGGTTGAAGTAGGCGATGTCGGTCTGCCCGAGGACGGCCCAGTCGTGGTTTCCGGCCAGGAGCACCCGGGCGTGTTTCCGAAGAAGGGAAACGCATTCGTTGGGGTCGGGACCGTAGCCCACGGCATCCCCGAGGAAAAGGATTTCCTTTATCCGCCTCTTCTCGATGTCCTCGAGGACGGCCTCCAGGGCGGCCAGGTTGGAATGCACGTCGGAGACAACGGCCGTGGGCATGGTGCTCAGGCCCTCTCCTTCTGCCGCGCTATGCGGTCCAGGATGCCGTTGATGAAGGCGGCCGACTCGGAGGAGGAGTATCTCTTGGCTATCTCCAGGGCCTCGTTGATGGAGACGGCCGAGGGGATGTCGTCGCGGTAGAGAATCTCGTAGGCGGCCACGCGGAGGATGTTTCTGTCCACGGCCGCCATCCGCGTAAGGACCCAGTGCTCCGCGGCCTCCTGAAGGACGGCGTCTATGGCCGCCAGGTTCTCCATGGTGCCCCGGGCCAGGCTCTCGGCGAACTCCGTGACCTCGGTGTCCTCTCCCTTGTCGTTCCAGAAGCCCCTGAGGTCGGCGTGTCCGTCGGTGAGGTCGTGCTGGAAAAGCATCTGGAGGGCGTATTCGCGGGCCCGTCGGCGTTTCATCAGAGCTGTTTCATCACCTGCGCCATCTCGATCGCCGTCATGGCGGCGTCCCAGCCCTTGTTGCCGCTCTTTGAGCCCGCCCGCTCCACGGCTTGCTCGATGGTATCGGCCGTCACCACGCCGAAGGCCACGGGGAGGCCCGCCTCCAGGGCCACCTGGGCGATGCCCTTGCTCACCTCGGCGGCGATGTAATCGAAGTGCGGCGTGGCCCCGCGAATGACCGTGCCCAGGCAGATGACGGCGTCGTACCTGCCTTTCTGGGCGAGTTTCTTGGCGGTGAGGGGCATCTCGAAGGCCCCCGGCACCTTGACCACGTCGATGTCGGCCTCCTCCGCGCCGTGCCGCCCCAGGGCGTCCAGCGCCCCGTCCAGAAGCTTGGCCGTCATGAAATCGTTGAACCTGCTTGCCACGATGCCGAACCTGAGCCCCTTTGCCCGAAGCTCTCCCTGAATTATCTTCATCGCCTTCTCCTCCGTCTCTGGACGCCGGGCCGCCATGCAGGCCCCGCGGTAAATTGTATGATTTTACGTTATTTGTCCCCACGGGTCAAACGGGCGGGCACCAGGGGGACCAGTGGGCACCAGTGCCCTTTTCTTCTTGCCCCCACCCTTGAGCAATACGTCCCGACGTCAGGACGCTCCAGGGCGTGCCCTGGGCACCGGTGGGCACCGGTGCCCTTTTTTAAAGACGCCAATACCCCTTTATTCAGTGAGAACGTCACTTTGGGGGAGAAAGGGCACTGGTGCCCGTCAGGGTTCATCCTCTTCCCGGGGCTTCTCTTCCTCTTCTGCGGTCCCCGGCCGGGGGCGTCCCTTGAACATCTCGTAGTAAACCAGGGGCACCGCCAGGAGGGTGAGCGCCGTGGCCCCCACCGCCCCGAACATCATGGAGATGGCCAGCCCCTGGAATATGGGGTCGAACAGGATGACGAAGGAGCCCACCACGACGGCCGCCGCCGTAAGCAGGATGGGCCGCATCCTGACCGCGCCGGCCCTGACCAGTGCTTCCTCCAGGTCCCCCGTTTCCTTCCACTCCATCTCGACGAAGTCCACGAGCAGGATGGAGTTTCTGACGATGATGCCCGCCAGGGCGATGAACCCTATCATGGAGGTCGCCGTGAAGAACGCCCCCAGGGCCCAGTGCCCCGGGAGGATGCCCACCAGCGTCAGGGGGATGGGTGACATGATGACGATGGGCGTCAGGAAGCTTCCGAACCACGCCACCACCAGGATGAAGATGAGCACCAGCACCGCGGCGAAGCTTATGCCCAGGTCCCGGAAGACCTCGTAGGTGATGTGCCACTCCCCGTCCCACTTCATCGAGTAGTGGTCGGTGAGCCAGGGCTGGGAGGCCGTATACTGCCGGAACTCGTACCCTTTGGTCAGATGCAGGGCCTCTATCTTCTTCCTCATGGCCAGGATGGCGTAGACCGGGCTTTCCTCCTTGCCCGCCACGTCCCCGATGACGTAGGTCACCCTTCGAAGGTTCTTGTGATAGATGGCCCTCTCCCTGGTGCCTTTCTCCACCTGGACCAGCTCCCCCAGGGGGACGAGCTTTCCCTGCGGGGAGGGCATCTTCACTCCGAGCAGGGAAGAGGGGTCGGAGCGCTCTTCGATGGGCATCCGGAGCACCAGGGGCACGGGCTCCTTCTCCCCGGGCATGTGCACGAGGCCCGCGCTTTCCCCGCCCAGGAAGGCCCGGAGGGTGCGGGCTACCTCCCTGGTGCTGATGCCCTCCCGGGCGGCCTTCTCCTTGTTCACCCGGTAGGTGAGCTTGGGCTGCTTGGCCTCGACGAACCAGTCCACGTCCACCACCCCCGGCGTCTCCTGAAAGACGTCCTTTATCCGGCGGGCTATCTGCCTCTGCCGGTCGAGGTCCGGCCCGTAGACCTCGGCCACCAGGGTGGAGAGCACCGGGGGCCCGGGGGGAATCTCCACCACTTTTACGCTGGCGCCATAGTGCTCGCCGATACGGGCCAGCGCGGGGCGGATGCGCTTGGCGATGTCGTGGCTCTGGGCCTTGCGCTCCGCCTTGCCCACCAGGTTCACCTGGATGTCGCCCTGGTTGCTCTCCTGCCTCAGGTAGTAGTGCCGCACGAGCCCGTTGAAGTTGAAGGGCGAGGCCGCCCCCACGTAGGCCTCGTAGTTGGTCACCTCGGGCACGGTGGCCAGGTACTCGCCCAGCTCACGTGCCAGGGCGGCGGTCTCCTCCAGCGTGGTCCCCTCGGGCATGTCCATGACCACCTGAAGCTCGTTCTTGTTGTCGAAGGGCAGCATCTTCACGGTGACTTTCTTCAGCGGCAGAAGCAGCAGGGCGAGCCCCAGAAGGCCGGCCACCCCCAGGAGGGCTCCCCGCCTCAGGGCCTTGCGCCTGACTAGGGGGGTAAGCGTCCTGCGGTAGAAGGCGTGCATGCGGCCCTGTTCTTCGTGCTCCTCCTCTCCCTCTCCGCGTTTGCGGACGCGCTTGAGGACGATGTAGCTCATCCAGGGGCTGACGATGAAGGCGACCAGGAGGGAAAAGAGCATGGCCGCCGAGGCCCCCACGGGGATGGGGCGCATGTAGGGGCCCATGAGCCCCGAGACGAAGGCCATGGGCAGCAGGGCCGCGATAACGGTAAAGGTGGCCAGGATGGTCGGGTTTCCCACCTCGTCCACGGCCAGAATCGCCGTCATCAGGGAGACCCCCGATTTCTTGAAATGGCGGTGGATGTTCTCCACCACCACGATGGCGTCGTCCACCAGTATGCCGATGGAAAAGATAAGGGCGAACAGGGTCACCCTGTTCAGGGTATAGCCGTAAAGGTAGGTGATGAGCAGGGTCAGGGCCAGTGTGACAGGCACGGCCACGGCCACCACGATGGACTCCCGCCACCCCAGGGCCAGGGCTATCAGGACCACGACCGAGAAGGTGGCGATGAGCATGTGCTTCAGAAGCTCGTTGGACTTCTCCTTGGCCGTCTCCCCGTAGTTCCGGGTGACGGTGACCTGAACGTCCGAGGGGATGACCGAGCCCTTGAGGGCCCCGGTCTTCTGGATGGCCCGCGAGGCCACCGTGGTGGCGTTTGCTCCCGCCTTCTTGGCAAGGGCAAGGGTCACCGCCTCGTACTGCACCGTATCGTGAAGCTTGCCGGCCGGGCCGTGTCCCATGAGGACGTAATTGCGGGGCTCCTCCGGGCCGTCCGTGACCGTGGCCACGTCGCGCAGGTGCACGGGCGCGTCCCGAGAGACGCCCACCACGACCGCGCCCACGTCCTCCGCGCCGGTGAGGAACCCGCCCGCCTCCACCAGAAACTCCTTGCCCTTGGAGCGGAAGGAGCCCGATGCCAGGTTGGCGTTGGCGCCCTTCAGTGCCTGCATGATGCCCATGGCCGTCAGGCCGCGGGAGGCCAGGCGCGCGGGCTGGAGCTCCACGCGGACCTCGCGGCTCTGCCCCCCCACGATGGTGGTCTCGGAGACGTCCTGGTCCTGCTTGAGGTTCTCCCTCAGCTCCTCGGCTATCCGGCGAAGCTCGTATCCCGTATAGCCCTTCCCCCAGAGGGTGAGCGAGAGGATGGGAACGTCGAATATGGATTTGGGCTTTACCAGGGGGGTGCTGACCCCCGGCGGCAGGCGGTCCATGTTGGAATAGAGCTTGTTATAAAGCTTGACCAGAGACTTCTCCATGTCCTCTCCCACGCGGAAGCGGACGATGGTGAGGTTTCCTCCCGGCCGGGCGATGGAATAGACGTACTTCACGCCCTTTATCTCCCAGAGGAGGCGCTCCATGGGGCTGGTCACCCTGTTTTCCACCTCCTCGGCCGTGGCCCCCGGAAAGGAGACGAAGACGTCTATCATGGGCACCAGTATCTGGGGCTCCTCCTCCCGGGGGGTGACGGCCACCGCGAAGAAGCCCAGAAGGAGGGAGGCGATGACGATGAGGGGGGTGAGCTTGGAGCGGATGAAGGCCCGCGCTATTGTTCCTGCCGTGCCGAAGTCGTTCATGCCCTTACTCGGAAGCGCCCTCCCCGGCGGGACGCTTGAGCATGCCGCCGTCCACGGCGTTCTCAACGCCGCCCACGACGATGCGGTCCCCGCTGGAAACACCCGAGAGGACCTCGTACCCTCCGGGGTAGAGCTTGCCGACCCGGATGAGCCGGTAGGTGACCACGCCCTCCGGACCCACCAGGTAGACGCCGGTGAGCTGTCCCTTGCGGACGAGGGCCCCCCGGGGAACCAGGAGCGCCTCGCGCTCGGCCAGGGCGAACCGCGCCCTCCCGTACAGGCCGCTTCTGAGGCCGGGTTGGGCGATGTCCACTTTCACGAGAAACGTCCTGCTTGCGGGGTCCACGGCGGGCACCACCCGGGAGACCGTGCCCGTGAGGGTCAGGCCCAGGGAGGAGATGGTTACCTCGGCCGGCGAGCCCTTTTTCACCTTGCCCAGCAGGCGCTCGTCCACCTGCACCTCAAGGCGATAGGAAGGCTCCTCCACGATGAGAAGGGGCATCCCCGGCGCGGCCATGCTCCCCGCGTCGATGCGTTTCTCAGAGACCACCCCCGTGGTGGGCGAGACCACCCGGGTGAAGTCGAGATAAATCCGCGCCTCCTCCAGCCGGGCCCTGGCCCTCTTCAGGGCAGCCTGTGCGCGCTCCTCCCCCAGCCGGGCCACCTCCATCCGGGTCTTCACCGTGTCCAGCTCCTGCTCGGTGAGGGCCTTGGCCTCGTAGAGCTGCCTGTACCTCTCGTATGTTTTTTCCGCCAGGACCTTCTCCTCACGGGCGGCCATGAGGGCCTGGCGGGCCTCGCTCAGGGCCTCCTCGGCCCCGCGCACCTTCTCGCGGACGTCCCGGTCGTCTATGGTCAGAAGGAGGTCGCCCTTGCGCACGCGGTCGCCCTCCTGCACCCGGATGGAGGTGACCATGCCCATCACGCGGCTTGAGACGGCGCTTGCGGTGCGGGCCGTCACGGTGCCGGAGGCCGCGTAGTACTCGGTCACCCGGGAGGGGGCCAGGGCCTCCACGGTCACGCCCGTGATTGCGGGGCGCTCCCTCTTGGGTGCCTCTTCCCGGGCGCATCCCCCGGTGAGGAGGACCGCGGCCAGGAGGATGAGGACTATGGACTTCGCGCGCATCGGAGCCTCCATCTCTCAGAAAGCCTCAAGGAGCAGGCCGCTTCTGAACGTCAGCTCGGCCTCCGCCTGAAGGTACATGTTTTTCATCCGCACCACCCCGGCCCGGGCCTCATCCAGTGCGGCCTGGGCGTCCAGGAGGTCCACCACCGTGGCCAGGGCGTTTCCGTAGCGGGCCTCCACGAGCCTCAGGTTCTCCCGGGCCAGCTCCCTCCGGGCCCGGGCAAGGGCGAGGCTTCGCCGGGCCTCCTGCACCGACAGGTAGGCCTCGTGCACCCTGAACTCCGCCTCCATCCTCATGCCCTCAAGCCTCTCCCTGGCCTCCTCAAGCCTGTGCTTGGCCTGGGCCCTCTGATGGATGCGCAGCGCCCCCTCGAAGGCGGTCCATCTGAGAAAGGCCCCTACCTGGTAGCTGTCGCCGTCGGAGCCGAAGGGGGTGTCGTCGTCATTGAGCTGGTACCGGGCCCCCACGCCCACGGTGGGCAGAAAGCGGGCCGTGGTCAGGCGCACGCCGTTTCGGGCGTTTGATACCCTGCGCTCCATGGCCTGGATGTCCGCCCTCTCGCGGACGGCCTGGAGGTACTCATCCAGGGGGCGGGTCTTGAGCTCCCGCGCCTCCCGGGCATCCACGGGCTCCCTGTGCCCCATGGCCAGCCCCAGGGCCCTCTGCGCCACGGACAGGGACTTTCGGGCGCTTATCAGGGTCTCCTCGGCCTGTTTGACGGCGACCTCGGTGCGCAGGGTGTCGGAGTAAAGCGCGAGGCCGGCCTTGTAGGCCGCTTGGGCGACCCTGCGGTGCTCCCGGGCGTCTTGGAGGCCCTTCTCCCCGGCCTGCACCATCTCCCGTGCGCTTACCACCGAGAGGTAGGACCGCACCACCGCGAGCGTGACGGCCTCCTTCTCCCTCTCCAGCTCCAGCGCCTCCGCCGCGCTTTGGGTGCGGGCCATCTTCATGCCCACGTACGCCTCCGGGGCGAACAGGGGCTGCTCCAGGGAGACGGAGGTCTGGAAATCGTTTATGCCGGAGGGGTTGTTCAGCCGGTCCACGGCGAAGTCCCGGCTCTCGAACCTCTCCTGGTTGAGCTTGGCCATGAAAGCCATGGTGGGGTTGTCCGTGCGCGAGAAACGCTCCTCCAGCGTCACCCGGGGCAGGAGCCTGCTTCTGGCTATGCCCTCGCCCTGGCGCGTGGCCCCGAGGCCGCTCCGGGCGGCCCTGAGCCGGGGGTTTTCGGCCAGCGCCGTGGAGACCGCCTCCGTGAGCGTCACCTCCCGGAGGGGCTTCTGGGCTGCCGCTTTCTCCGGAGTAGCCGGCGCCCCTTCCTCCGCCCGGGCCGCCCCGGCTGCCCCGGTCCAGAGGAAGGCGGCGCATATCGCAAACACCGCGAGCGCCTTCATGGCGACCTCCTCATCTTCTTCCTCGTTTCCATGAACTCAAGGAAGGTCTTCATGTCGCACCTGCCTGCCTTCTCCTGATACTCCAGGCAGTCCCCCAGGGTGGAGAGGTCGCGCGTGAGGACGTCGTCGCCGGCGAGCTCCTCCCTCATAATCCTTATAATGCGTTTGGCCGGCCGGGGCAAGTCCCTCCGCACTTTGTAAAAGACCAGCTTGCCTTTCCGTGTCTCCTCAAGGAGGTCCGCTTCGCTCAGGAGGGCCAGGTTGCGGGAGACAAGGGGCTGCGAGACGCCCAGGACGGCCATTATCTGGCAGACGCAGAGCTCCGCGCGTGTCAGGAGCATCAGCGTCCTCAGGCGGTTCTCGTCGGCGAGCAGCTTCATCAGGCGGATGATTTTCATATAAACGAATTGTAATTTGATTATATGAAAAAGTCAACCCCCCGTCTCCTTGCCGCCCCGGAGGCCGGGGCGATACAATACCCCATGCTTGTCCTGGGCCCCCTTTCCCTGCGGTCCCGCGTCGTCCTGGCCCCCATGGCGGGGGTGACGGACCTCCCCTGCCGCATGGTCGCGCGCTCCATGGGCGCCGAGCTGGCCTTCGTGGAGATGACCAGCGTGAACGCCCTCGTCCACCAAAACAGAAAGACCGTCAAGCTTCTTGAGACCCGGGAGGGCGACCGCCCCCTGGGGGTGCAGCTCGTGGGCGCGGAGCCCGAGACCCTCAGAGAGGCCCTCGCGGTCCTCCGCCCCTGGCGGTTCGACGTCCTCGACCTCAATGCGGCATGCCCGGTAAAGAAGGTAACAAAGAAGGGCGAGGGCGCCGCCCTCATGTGCGAGCCCCGGAGGCTTGCCGCCCTCGTGCGGGTGATGGTCGAGCACGGCGCGGGCGCGGCGGTCACCGTGAAGCTCCGGGCGGGATGGGACGCACAGGAGCGCAACGCCCCGGAGGCCGCCCGGGCCGCCGAGGAAGCCGGCGCCCATGCCGTCTTCGTCCACGGGCGCACCCGGGCCCAGGGATACCGGGGGCAGGTGGACTACGGCATCATCCGCGAGGTCAAGGCCGCCGTGGGCATCCCGGTGCTGGGAAGCGGCGACGTCCTCTCCGCCCCCCTGGCCCTCGCTATGCTTCGGGAGACGGGCTGCGACGGGCTGGCGGTGGCCCGGGGAGGGCTCGGCAATCCCTGGCTATTCCGCGAGATTGAGGCCCTTCTTGAAGGCAAGGAGCTTCCCCCCCGCCCGGACAGGCAGGAGGTCGCCGAGGTCATGGCCCGGCACCTCCGCATGTGCGTGGGCTTTTACGGCCCTTCCGCCGGGGTCCGGGTCTTCAGAAAGTTCTTCGTCTGGTATACCAAGGGGCTTTCAGGCGTGAAGCCCCTCCGGGTGCGGGCCCTCCAGGCCACAGACATGGAGACCCTCCTCGCCCTCATCGACCGGGCCACGGCCCGGCACGATTGAACTGGGCGCGGCCCGGAGCGATTGAACCTTGAAGCGTGGGTGGAAGTGAAGACCGGGGCTTAGAGCTTGCTCAGGGCACGCTGAACGGCCCGCCAGGCCACGGCCCGGAGCGATTGAACCTTGAAGCGCGGGTGGAAGTGAAGGCCGGGGTTTAGAGCTTGCTCAGGGCGCGCTGAACCGCACGGTCCTTCTTGCTCAGTTTCCGGGGGTTGCCCTTCTTCCTCGGACCCATCTCTTCCTCTTCCTCGTCCGGGTCCCAGGGGGCGTACTCCCCCTCGGCCAGGCCGCGGGTCCTCCGCTCCAGGATGCCCAGGAACGTATCGGCCCCCACCGGCACCGAGCCCTGCGTCCAGGTGCGCTTCTGCACCTCGCGGTCCGAGCTCACCACTATGCACTGGTGCCCCGCGGGCAGAGCACGCCCGATGACCGCGTCCGCCGTCTCTCCCAGGGCGGAGAAGACGACCTCCAGGCCGCTGCGCTTCTCCCGGTGCTCCTCACCCGGCCCTTCCCGCCAACCGTCAAAGATCACGGTAATCTCATGGCCGCTTACCTGTTGGTACGCCGACAGGGCCTCCAGGAGGCGCTCCCGCTCGGCCTCCAGGTTGCCGTGCATGGTGCCCACGAGGTTATAGCCGTCTATGACGAGGATGGCCACGGCTCAGTCTCCTTCAAGCAGGAGGGCGAGGGACTGCTCCTCGGCCATCATGTCCAGGAGCATCTCCGCGGTGGTCCTGCGGTACCGCCCGCGCCTCTTGAGCGCCACCCGGAGGTCCCGCTCGATATGGGCCAGCTCCGTATAAAAGGGCGTGCGATCCACGCGCTCCTCCGGGCCCCCGCACTCGGATTCGAACCTGTGGCACCCGCCCCCGGTGACCTCGGCGCCGTCGGGCTTGACGAACCTGTGGGGGAGCCCGTGAAGGCGGCATATCATGGGACGGTGCTCGTACAGGATGCACTTCCCGGTGAAGTTTGCCGGGCACATGAGGGGAAGCATCTCCCCGGCCTCCATCTCGCGCCGGTAGCTGTCCACCACCACGTGGGCCCGCATGAGCATCTGCCGCACCAGGTCCGGGTCGGCCTCCATCACGCCCTCGCGAAGATAGTAGTACTCGGCCAGCGTATGGTGGTGGAAGCGCTGGGTGCAGCAGTTCTCGGCGCACCCCTCGCAGCTCAGCCCGTACCGGGCGGCCGCCGTATCGTAGGCGGCGCTCATCCGCTCATAGAGCGTCCGCATTCTCTCCAGAAAATCGTCCATGTTCTCGTCTCCGGAAAAAAGGATGGAGCGCGGCCCTCCGGGGGTGGTGCCTTCCGCGTCAGGCCCTGTTTGCGGCCCTTTCTCCTATGCGCTCCCACATCTCGGCGGGAAGCTCCTCGGCGTACTCCCCGATGCTCCATGCACGGCCGCACCCCGTGCAGCGAAGAAAGACGGAGCGTCAGCCGAAGGTGAGGCTGAGCTCCCCTTTGCATTTTCTACACCGCATTTTCTCTATTGTAACCGATGGGGCCCCCTTGACGCAGGGGAGGCTCAGGACATTTCCACGGGGGCCGCCTGAATTTTCAGAAGCTCCGCTCCCCTCAGCACGGTGAGGGTGAGGGGCTCGCCGATGGGCCACTCGGCCAGGGAGCGGTGCATGTCGTCCACGCTCTGCACGGGCTGCCCGTTGATGGCCACGACGATGTCGCCCACGCGCACGCCGGCCCGTCCCGCCGGGAGCCGGGGGTCCACCTGAAGGACCTCCACCCCGTACTCGTTGTCAAGCCCGTGCAGCCGCGCCTCCCGCCGCTTGAGGGGCCTTCCCCTGGCGGCGATGCCCAGGTATCCCCTGCGCACGCGCCCGTGCGTCAGTATCTGGGAGACCACCCAGCGGGCGGTGTCCGAAGGGATGGAGAACCCGATGCCCTGGGCCATCATGATGATGGCGGTGTTGATGCCCATCACCCGTCCCCGGGAGTCCACCAGAGGGCCGCCGGAGTTCCCCGGGTTCAGGGGGGCGGTGTGCTGGACCACGTTTTCGATGAGCCGTCCCTGCCGGCTTCTCAAGGCCCTTCCCAGGGCGCTCACCACGCCCGTGGAGACGGTGGACTGAAACCCGAAGGGGTTGCCGATGGCTATGACGAGCTGCCCCACCCGGAGGGTCGAGGAGTTTCCCAGCGACCCGTAGGGAAGGCTCGACGCCTGGGCCCGCACCACCGCGAGGTCCGTGTCGGGGTCCACCCCCACGACGGAGGCCGGGAGGGTCGCCCCGTCGGCCAGGGTGACCATGAGGCTTGCCGCCCCGCTTACCACGTGGTCGTTGGTCAGGA
>JARRLN010000047.1 GCA_037386965.1 Nitrospirota bacterium | reverse complement strand
CGAAACCGGCTTCCAAACATGACCCCGTTCGACTTGCATGTGTTAAGCACGCCGCCAGCGTTCGTTCTGAGCCAGGATCAAACTCTCAGAATTTTACTCTGAATTCTCAAAACGAAGGGCTCGCTAAGCACTTCTTAGCTGTTTTCAAAGAGCAGAAAGTTATACTAACCAAAGAAAAAGGCCTTTGTCAACTGCCGCACAAGGCCCCTTTTGGTTCCGTCTCTTTCATGATTATTATACACAAAGAAACCGGTTATGTAAAGCGGTAAAGCGGCCTTTTTTCAAGGCCTTATCCTTCTCACACAAAGCCTCGCCGGACATGCCCCACAAGACATGTATGGAGCAGCATGACAGGGTGTCCCCGGGCCTGTCAGCCCTCCTCTTCCCTGAGCGTGACGTACCCCGAGACAAGTATCAGGGAGCCGCCTACGAGCGAGACAAGGGAGGGATATTCCTTCAGGAAAATGATCCCGAAGAGGATGGCGCAGACCGGCTCCAGATAACCCAGGATGGCCGCCCTCCCGGCGGCCACGGTGCGCAGGCCCCGAAAATAGAGAGTCGGGGCCAGGGTGGAATGAACGATGCCCACCACCAGGAACGCCCAGAGGGCATGGGCCGGAAGGCCGCTGACGAAAGGCACGAGCAGCAGGCACATGGTAAGGCTCTGAAAAAAGGTCATGGCCAACGGGCCGTGCCCGGGCGCATAGGAGCGGGAAAGAAGGATGAGGAAGGCATAGGCGAAGCCCGACACCGTGCCCGCCAGCACGCCCATGAGGTCGCGGCTCATGCCGCCTTGCACTAGGGCCACGGCCTCCCCCGGCCGGAGCCCCATCAGTATCCAGAGCCCCACGCTGGCCAGAAGCAGGGAGAGCACTGCCCGCAGGGTGAGGCGCTCATCCAGAAAGGCCGGCGCCAGCACGGCAACGACCACCGGGGCCAGATAGTGGGTCATGACGGCCTTGGCGATGCTCGTGTTCTGGAGGGCGAAGAAAAAGGTGAAGGTATTGACGAGAGAGACCACGCCCAGGAGCACTATCTTCGCCACCCCCCGGCCGCCGGGCACCTCCTTGCGGCGGAAGCCGAAGAGAAGCCCACCCTGAAGGGGGATGGCAACCAGGAGGGCATAGAAAAGAAGCAGGTGCACCCCCACCCCGGCCAGGCGGATGACCACCCCGAGGGAGCTCCAGAGGAAGAGGGCCGCAAGGACGAAGACCGCCCCCGGCAAAGGAGCGCGCATCCGGCCCCTAGGGCTCACCGGGAGAGCGATGGCTAGCCGGGCACGACGGGCTCAAGCTTGCTTACCCTGTCGAGCACTCTCGCGCGGATGTCGGCGTGCGTCTCTTTTTCGAGCAAGTGCTTCCCGTGCTCCATGACCGGGACGAGAACGTCTTCGTAGCGGATATTGCACGCCGGGCAATCGTACTCTGTGCCGTCGTTTCGCACCGTCTTTCGGTCCATGCACTGCGGGCATTCGAGCACCCGCTTGCTGCCGGAGCGCTTGCCCCTTTTGGCCAATGGCCGTCCGTCCATCTCCATGATGTCCATGGCGAAGTCCAGGACCGGTGCCGCGCTTATGGTGGTCCCGATGCCGTAGCCGTCCACGAGGGCGTTCAACTCCAGGATATTCTTTTCCTTTATGCCGCCGCTTACGATGAACTTCACGTTTTGGTAGCCCCTGGTGTCCAGCTCCCAGCGGCATTCCCAGAGCAGCCGGTAAAAGTCCCCCCTGCGGCTGGACGGGGTATCGAACCGCACGGCGAAGAGCTTTTCCCCCAGGGCCTCGGCCACGTTGAGGCACTCGAACTTCTCGTCCAGGAAGGTGTCTATCAGGGCCACCCGGTTCACCCTGGGCTCGATGACATCGTCGTAGGCCCGCATGGCCTGCACCGTGGAGCCGAAACAGATAATGCACGCATGGGGGATGGTGCCCACCGGGTCCTGCCCGATGAGCTCCCCGGAGGTGACGACCGAGACGCCGTCACAGCCGCCGACGTAGGCGTTCCTCTCTATCATGGGCGCCAGCAGGGGATGCATCCGGCGGGCCCCGAAGCTCACCACCAGCCTATCGCCCGCGAGCCGCTTGCACCGGGCGGCCCGGGTGGCCACGCCGGAGGCCTGGCACATGAGGCCCAGGAGGGCCGTCTCGTAGACGCAGAGGTCCTGGTACCGGGCTTCTATCTCCATGACGGGCTCGTAGGGGTAGAAGACCGAGCCCTCCCTCATGGCCCTCACCCGAAACGGCAGACGCTCCATAACGTAAAGGGCTTCGTCCAGTCCCGCAAAAACCGCCCACGGCGCGCCGTCCGGAAGGCTCTTGGCGATGAACTCCGCCCTGACAAGCGGGTTTACTCCCTTGCCCTTCAGGATCTTAAGGGTCCGCTCGAAATAGACGTCCGTGACCCTGCCCTCAAGGACCTCCTCCGGCTTGGCGGTATGGAACATCTTGGCCTCCCCCGCATGGGTCTTCGGGCCGGACGGCCCGATTGTGCTTCCGAAATTATATCAGGACGACGGCAAACCGCAAGCCCGCGCCGGCTGCTCAGTGGTTCAGACGAGCTCCACGCCCATTACGTTTTTCATTATCCTGAGGGCCGCCTCGTGGTCCTCGGGGGCGAGGCCGGCCACCGCGTCCTGAACCACCGAGACGTTATAGTCTCTCAGGGCGGCATCGGCGGCGGTGAACATGACGCAGATGTGCGTGACGCACCCGGTGAGGCGGAGGTCCGTTATTCCTCTTTCGCGAAGGATGCTCTCGAGGCTGGACCGGTAGAAGCCAGAGTAGGTGGACTTGTTGACGACCGGGTCTCCGGGTTCGGGCCGGAGCTCATCGACGACCTGTTGTCCTTCCGTCCCCTTCACCGCGTGGGGAGGCCAGCCCATCTTGCGGAACTCCTTGTCGTCGGGCTCGTGGGTGTCCACGATGTAAACGACGGGGTTGCCCGCTTCGCGGGCCTTGTCTATTTCTCTCCGGATGTTGGGGAGAACCTTCCGGGTGTCGGGGACCTCAAGGGGGGCGCCCTCCCGCACGAAGTCGTTGAGCATGTCGATGACGAGCAGGGCCTCTTTCCTCATCCGTCCCTCCCTGCGGAGGATTTGAATTTCTCCTTGAGAGCGGCTTCCACGTTGGCCGGGACCAGGCCGTCCACGGAGCCGCCGTAGCTGGCGACCTCCTTGACGATGGTGGAGGAGAGAAAAATATAACGGAGAGAGGGCATCACGAAGATGGTCTCAAGGTCCGAGGCCAGCTTTCTGTTCATGAGGGCCATCTGAAACTCGTACTCGAAGTCCGAGACCGCCCGGAGCCCCCTGATGATGAGCGAGGCGTCCCGGCTGCGGGCGAACTCCACAAGGAGGGAATCGAAGGGCTCCACCCTCACGCGCCCCTCGTCCTTCATGGCCTCCTCTATGAGGGCCACCCGCTCGTTCAGGCTGAAAAGCGTTTTCTTGGCCGGGTTATGGGCCACGGCGATGAGGACTTCATCGACGATCTTGAGGCTCCGCTCGATGGTGTAGAGATGCCCGTTGGTGAAGGGGTCAAAGGTGCCGGGGTAGACCGCGCGCTTGCTCATGGCTCTCCGATGGACTCTTCAACCGGTGAAGACGCCGGGCGAAGGAGCTCATCACCCGCACCAAGTGCGGCCCCTTGCTCCTCCGGTTTTCTTTCGGACGCGTGAAGGTGCATGAAATGTCCCCATTATACGCGATACAGCCGCCCTCTTCAATAGAGGGCAGTTCCTAAATGGGCATTGCGTTTTCTGCCCGACAGGAGGATGGGCTCAGGGTTTTCTGCACGCAACGATGCCGTAGCCGGCGTGAGGGCCGAGGAAAATGCGCTCGCTCCGGAGCGCCCTTGCGAGCCCCGGAAAGCCCCACCTGAAGAGGACCTTGAGAAAGACCCGAGCCTGCCCCGAAACCCCCATCCTCTTTCTCATGTCCCTCACCCAGCGGGCCAGGAGCTCGGACCTGTCAACGGTGACGCAATCGACGAGGCCGGCCTCCCGGAAAAGACCGGCCCAGCCCTGGAGCGTCTCGGGGCTTTCACCCTCGAGCTCCAGGAGCTTCCGCCGCACCTTCTCGGGAGTGCCCGGCCTCCAGGAGACGTCGCTCATGCCCACGTGGCCGCCCCCTCTGACCACCCGCACCATCTCCCCGATGGCACGGGGCTTGTCCAGAAGGCACAGCGTGCACTCCGAGACGGCCGCATCGAAGGAGCCCTCGGGGAAGGGAAGGCTGTGGGCGTCGGCCTTCAGGAACCGGACATCAAGACCCTTCTCGCGGGCCTTTTTCCGTGCCTTTTCAAGGAGGAAATCGGACATGTCGACCCCGGTCACCCGGCACTGGAAGCGCTCGGCGAGGTAGCACGCGCTCTCGCCCGTGCCCGAGGCAACGTCGATGACCCGCGAGCCCGGAGCGATGCGGCAGAGGCCCGCAAGCTCGGCCGTCAGCTCCAGGCCCCCCGGATGGAGCACCTCGACGCCGATGTCCGCGCTCTCTATGAGCGACTCAAGGGAGCCCCCTTTTCGGGCCAACCCGCGCCTCCGGAAGACGGGCGCATCTCGCGCGTTTGCTCATGGCTCTCTTACGTAGACGGTAAGAGAGGTGTCGCCGTACTTGTAGGACTTCCTTTTCCTGAGAACGCCCACGGCCTCGGCAAGGCTTTTCCGGGAGGAGTGCTCGGCTATGACAAGGGCGTCCTCGGCCAGGACCCTCCCCTCCGCCAGAAGGGGCATCACCTTTTGGAGCTCGTCGGAGGCATAGGGGGGGTCAAGGAAGACGACGTCCAGAAGGATTCCCTCCCCGGCCGCCCGCTCCAGGAAGGCGGAGGCCGAGCTTCTGACCACCATGGCCCTGCTCCGGCAGCCGCAGCCGTCCAGGAGAGCCTCTATTTCCCGGGCCCTCCGGGGGTCGGCCTCCACAAAGTAAACGGCCATGGCTCCCCTGCTCATGGCCTCCATGCCCACTGCGCCGGTGCCGGCGTACAAATCGGCGAAGACGGCGTCTTCGAGCCGCCCGCCCACGATGTTGAACAGGGACTCCCGCACTTTGGACGAGGTCGCCCTCAGCGTCCCGTACCGGGACGTGCCCCCCAGGGCCTTGCGCCGCACCTTTCTGCCCTTCATCTGCCCGCCCGAAATCCTCACGCCTTCGCCTCGCATCGGGGTTTCCATGAGGAAAAGCCCTCCGGAGCATCGTTGTTCCGGCCCGGCTTGCCTACATGGTAACATATCGTTTTGCAGGCGGCCATCGGCCCTCTATCCTGTAGAATAATATATGCCCACGGTTATCGTCCGCACATCCTCCTATGACTATGAACGGCTGAGAGAAGACGTCTTTGCCATCCTGGGCAGCCTGGACCGGGGGCTCATAAAGGAGGGCTCCCAGGTCCTTTTGAAGCCCAACTTCCTCGCCCCCGCCCGCCCCGGGCAGGCCATCACCACCCATCCCCTGGTCATCCGGGCGGCGGCGGAGTACGCCCTTCTGAGGGGCGCCCGCGTTCGGGTCTCCGACAGCCCGGCGATGGGGTCCTTTGAGAAGATACTTGCCGAGACGGGGACCGCGGAGGCCCTCCGGGGGCTTCCGGTGACCTGCGAGGAACTGGGCGAGCCCCGCCGTGTGCCCCTTCGAGACGGGCGGCTCGGCGCCCTCGTGCTCTCGGCCCATGCCCTGGACGCCCCGGTCCTCATCAACCTGCCCAAGCTCAAGACCCACTCCCAGATGGGCCTCACCCTGGCCGTGAAGAACCTCTTCGGATGCGTGGTGGGCTTCGCCAAGCCGGAGTGGCACTTTCGCGTGGGGGAGGACAGGGAACTCTTTGCCGAGGTCCTCGTCTCCATCTCCGAGGTGTTCAGGCCCGCCATCACCTTGATGGACGGCGTCCTGGCCATGGAAGGCGCGGGGCCCGGTACGCGCGGCACCCCCAGGGAGCTGGGCCTTCTTCTGGGCAGCGACGACGCCCTGGCCCTGGACCAGACGGTCTGCCGGATGCTCGGCATGGACCCGGACCGCCTCCTCACCAACAAGGTGGCGCGAAGGATGGGACTCCTTTCAGATGACGTTTCCCTTGAAGGCGCGCTTCCGGACATACGGGATTTCCGGATTCCCGAGGTGCAGGACCTCATCTTCGGTCCCCGGTTTGCCCGGAAGGCCTTGAGACGTCATCTCTCAAGCCGCCCCAGGGGGCTCGATGAGCTCTGCCGCTCCTGCCGGGAGTGCGAGAAGATATGCCCCGCCCATGCTGTCGCCACGGCGGGGAAAAAGAAAGGCGTGCGGTTTGATTACGAGCGCTGCATGCGCTGCTACTGCTGCCTAGAGGTCTGCCCCTACAGGGCCATCGCCCGGCACGAGCCCCTGGTGAAGCGGTTCCTGCACCGGGTCTGGAAACGGTAGTCTTTGAGCCTGGCGCACACACGTCCCAAGCCTTCCCTTCCCCTCGCTTGATTGGGTATTCTAAAGGATGGCCCTCCGCATCTATCACCTGCCCCCGGGGACCGGAGGAACGAGAAACGCCCTTTTGGGCGAGACCCTGGGGGGCCTGGAAGGTCCCGATTATTCACGCGTCCTTTACCTTGCCCCCACGCGCCATCTGGTGGAGAGGTTCCGGAGGGAGTTTCATTCCCTGGCGGGGGGCTGCTACATCCCGCCCCGGAGCATGACCCTCCGGGAGAGCGCCCGGAACGTCCATTACACATACGGAGAGGGCATTGTCTTCCCCCCGTCGCTCATGCCCGTGCTCATCGTGGGCCTCACCGGCTGCGGCATGGGCACGGCCACCCTCGCGGTGGAGTTCATGGGCGAGCTCAAGGAGCACTACCCGGGGGAAAGCGTGCAGGACATGAAGAAGCGCGTACTGGAGGCCTTCTCCTCCCTGGAGACCCATGAAGAGGCCTCCCGGAGGGCCGTGGAAGCCCTGGACATGATTGCCCTGGTGGAAGAGACACTCGGAAACCATGGGGCCCTCACCCGCGAAGACCTCTTCCCCCTGGCCGCCGCCATGGTAAAGGAGCACCTGGAGCCCCCGGACGTCCTCTTTCTGGACGGGTTCTACGAGGTGAGCCCCGCGGAGAAGCTCTTTCTGACGTCCCTTATCAAGGGGGCCCGCGAAACCCTGGCCATTATCCCCATCAGTGGAAGTGATGATGATTTATCATACTGTTACTCAGCTTACCTAAAAAAGTACTTTAACGTTGAGCCGGCCTTTGTTCCTCCCGAGCGGCCCCTGGAACCCCTTACATACAGGGCCGTGCCCTCCATGGAGGAAGAGGTGCAGGACGTGGCCCGGGAGATAAAGGCCGACTACATCGCCGGAAGGCGGCGGGACCTGGAGGGCACTTTCCTGGTCTTTCCGCGCCTGGCCCCGTACCGGAGTATGGTCGAGCGGGTCTTCCAACGATACGGCATACCCGTAAGCCTTCCGGCAGGGGGAAAGAGCCTCCTCGAGCGGCCCTATCAGGACGTCCTCGGCCTCCTGGAGGCATACCTGGGGGACTATCCCCGTTCCCCCACGGCCCGGTTTCTCACGTCTCCCTTCTTCCGGAAGATACCCGGGGAGATTGCGGGGAAAGCCCCCCGGGTCATGCTCTCCTCTGGCATCATCAAGGGACGGGGTGCCTGGGTCCGGGCCTTCCGGGACGCGGGAGTGGATTCCCTGGAGCGGGCGGTCTTCCGGAAGCTTGCGCCTCTTGGTTCTCCTGCTATCAAGCGCTCTTACAAGATGCACGCTAAAGCTTTACGTGATGTTCTCTCCGCCCTGGCCTTTGTCCCCGGCGGCGACGGCGATGGGGCTGGTTTCGAGCGTGCCCTCCGGAGGCTGGGCCATCTGGACGGCGTTTTGCCGGAAGGGACGGACCTCCGAGGTTTTGCCGATGCCCTTGCCCGGGTGCTCGATGAGCTGCCCGAGCCCCTGGAGGAGAAGGGTGTCCGGGTAGCGGAGCTCAAGGACGTCCGCGGGCTGGAGCCCGGCGTCCTCTACATGGCGGGGCTCCGCGACGGGGACCTCCCCTCCCGCCCGAAGATGGACATCCTCCTGCCCGACAGCGTGAGAAGAAAGCTCGGCCTAGTGGACCTCAAAAGGCACATGCACCTGGAGGGACACATCTTCACCCGCCTGGCCTTCTCGGCCCGGCGGGCCGTCCTGTCCTATCCGTCCATGGAAGGAGACACGGTCTTTCTGCCCTCGGTCCTTCTTTCCGGCGCCGAAGAAGTGGAAAGGGCGGTCTCTCCTCTCATCCTCTCGGCCGAGGAAAAACTCCTCACGGAAGGCCGCGAACCTTTTTCGGTCCATATCAGGGAGGCTTCGAACCTCAGGCGGTACAGCGAGGAGCAGGCCCTGAGCGTCACCCATATCGACTCCTACAGGGCCTGTCCCCGCCGGTTTCTCCTGGAGAAGGTCCTGGGGCTTTCGCCCCCGGAAGTCCTCGACTATGAGATAGAGCCCCTCACCATGGGCTCCATCATCCATTCCGTGATGGAGATGCTCGTGGATGCGCAAAGCCCGGACCTGGAGGCCATGAAGCGGGACGCCGAGGTGGTCCTGGAGAAGGTCCTCGGGGAGACGGCCCTTGACGGGTATTTCAAGGAGCTCGTCCGGGAGACCTTCATGGGCCTGGTACCGGCCCTCTACGAAATCGAAGACGCAATGCGGCAGGAAGGGTATCGCTTCCGGGAGGCGGAGTATGACGTCAGGGGCGAGCCCCTCCCGGGCATAGTCCTCAAGGGAAAGGTGGACCGCATAGACGCGGGGGCCGGGGGCGAGGTCCGCATCATCGATTACAAGACCGGCTCCCCCAACGTCAGCAGCTCCGGGGTGCTTTGCCGGGGCGCGAACCTTCAGCTCTTCCTCTATGCGGCCGTCCTCAAGACCCTGGGCATGCGTCCGGAGCGGGTGGGCATCTATTCCCTGAGGGACCTCGGTGTGAAGTGGTTCCCCACCAAGCGGGACATGAAAAAGGGCCTCACCCTGGAGGACTTCATGACGAGCGCCCTCCGGTACCTGGAAGGGACGGTGGGGGGCATGAGGCAGGGGTCCTTTCCGGCCAGGCCCATCGAGGAGCAGTTCTGCCGCCTCTGCCACGAGCGGCCCTACTGCCCCTTCATCCAGGGAGGCGTGGAGGCCGAAGGAAGAAATAATGCTTATGAATTCATATCGTTTGATGGGAAGGGCGATGACGGCCCCCGGGGGATGAGGGATGCAGCCAGGCGGTAGGGAGGCATCGGAGACGTATCTGGATACGGCCAGGAGCGTCATCATCTCCTCCCCGGCGGGCTCGGGGAAGACGGAGAAACTGGCCCGCCGCTACATAAGCCTGCTTGAGGCCGGCGCCGAGGTGGAGAAGATTCTCTGCATCACCTTCACCGAGAAGGCGGCGGCCGAGATGAAGGAGCGCATCCTCTCGGTCCTGAGGCGGGAGAATCCCGCCCTCTTCGAGGACATCAGGGAGAAGATTCCCCTGATGCGCATCAGCACCATCCATGCCTTCTGTTTGAAGCTTCTGACCCGCTTCTCGGTGGAGCTGGGCCTGGACCCCTCCTTGGCCGTCATGGACGAGCACGCCGCCCAATCCCTCTGGAGCGAGTCCGTCTACGAGCGGCTCATGGCCGAGAGGGAGTGCCCGGGCGAGCTCACCCGGCTCATGAAAGAAAGGGGCCTGAGGGGATGGGGCTCGGTCAAGCGCCTCCTGGACGAGATACACCTGCGGCATCCCCTCTCGGAGATGCTCCTTCAGGACCGCCGGGGGCTGAACGGCCTGGAGGGGGATGCCCTCGCCTCTCTCGAAATGTACCGGGAGTGCCTCCTTCGGTACCGGAAGAAGAAGCTCGAAGGTGGCCTTCTGGACTATAACGACCTGGAGCTCCTGGCCTATCAGGCCCTTTCCCTGGGGCCGGAGGCCCACAACATCCTCTATGCCTTTGACGAGCATACGGACCACGTCCTGGTGGACGAGTTTCAGGACACCAGTACGCTTCAGTGGCGCATCGTGGACAAGCTTACCGAGGAGTGGCGGGCCGGTATGGGCCCGAAGCGGGAGCAGGGCCATACGCCTACTCTCTTCCTCGTGGGAGACGGCAAGCAGTCCATCTATCTCTTTCGGGGAGCGAACGTGGGTGTCTTCCGGGGGGCCAGGGAGCGGTTCTCCCGGTGGATGGGCGAAGAGGGCTTCCACTACGAGGAGGTCAGGGACAACTACCGGAGCCTTCCGGCCATCACGGAGTTCACGAACCTGCTCTTTGCGCGCATCATGCCCCCCGACCCGCCGGAGCCCTGGATGACCGGCTACTCCCCCTTCGAGGCCCGGCGCACCGAGGGGCCGGGCCGGGTGGAGCTCATCCTCCTCGAGGGGCAGGACTCGACGAAGGCCACCCGCGCCCGGGAGGCCCGGGTGCTGGCCCGGGCCATGAGGGCCCTGGTCGGAAGCCACCAGGTCTTCGAAAACGGAGAGAGCCGTCCGTGCCTCTTTGGCGACATGGCCGTGCTTCTGCGCAGGCGCACGCACCTGGGCCTTTTCGAGGAGGCCCTGCGGCGCGAGGGCATCCCCTTCGTGGTGGTCAAGGGGATAGGCTTTTACGAGGAGCCGGAGACCGCCCTTCTGAGGGAGCTGGTTTCCTTTCTCGTGGACCCTACGGACGACTACAGCCTCTTCTGCCTCCTCCGCTCACCCCTCTTCGGACTGAGCTATCCGTCCCTCATGCGCCTTCTCCGGGGAGAGGACCCTCTCCTGGAGAAGCTCAGGGCTTCCGGAGAGAAGAGGCACGCAGAGGCCGCGTCCCTGCTCGGGCGATGGCTCCAGGAGAGTCCCGCCACCCCTCTGGGCATTCTCCTTGAGCAGGCCCTCACCGAGACCGGTGGATGGGTCCATCTGTGGGAAAAGCAGCGCCATGCCAACGTCAGGAAATTCATCGCCGTGGTGGAGGACATGCAGGCCCAGGGCCTCTCCCTCGTGGAAATACGGGAGGTGCTCCTCAGGAAGCGCTCCTCGGGCAGGGAGGAGGCCAAGGCGAACGTCAGCACCGAGGGGATGGACGCCGTGCGGATAATGACCGTCCACGCCGCCAAGGGTCTTCAGTTCCCCATGGTCTTTCTCCCTTCCCTGGAAGAGAAGCTGGGCTCCTCCTCCGGCCCGGTGGTGGTCGAGGACGCGGGGGATTTCCCCGTCGTGGCCCTGGAGGAGGACTCCTCGCGGAGGGCCAGGGACGAGCGTTTCCGCCGCCAGAAGCTCAAAGAGCACGAAGAGGAAAAGCGCCTTTTCTACGTGGCCGTAACCAGGGCCATGGACTACCTCTGCATGGTGGGCTCCCATCGGAAGGGAAAGCTCGAAGGCAGGCTCGCCTTCATGGGCGACGCCTTCGACATCCTCTCCGGCGAGAAAAAGCCGGGGCCTCTTCGGGTCTTGGGCGAGGAGGACGTGGCCGGGCGGTTTCCCCTCCGGGCGGAGGCGGGCCTGGGCAGGGCGGAGGACTTCATGGTCCGTCCGGCCTATCCCGAGCCTCTGCGGTACGAGCCCGAGAGGACGTGGAAGGACGTTACGGCCGAGGAGACCGACTCCGTGCGGCGGCGCCACGGAGACAACTGGGTCCTTATCGGCACGGTGATGCACCGCCTGTTCGAGGAGCTCTCCAGGGGCCTTCTCGGGGAAGAGGACCTTCCGCTGAGGGCCTCCCGCCTCCTCCGTGCGGAGTCCCAGGAGAGCGAGGAGACCCGCAAGAGCATCCTGACCGACATGGCGAAGCTCAAGGACTCCCGCCTGCTTGAAGACATTGTCCTTCCCCGGGCGGGGGCCCACGCGGAGCTGCCCTTCGTCCTTGAGAGAGGCAGCACGCTCTACCGGGGCAGGATCGACCGGGTGGTCCTCCGGGACGGCGAGGCCCGGGTCTACGACTATAAGACCTTCCCCGTCCAGGAAAGGGAGATTCCCACCCTCCTCCGCGATTATTCCTTCCAGATGAAGACCTACGCCCGGGCGGCGGAGCGGCTTTTCGGCCTCCCCGCGAGGGCGTACATCGTCTTTACCCACCTTCCCCGGGTGGTGGAGGTCCCTCTATAGGGTCCCGGGGAGAGTGAGGCGGGCGTCTGCGACATCGCCTTTGCCGGCGTTTTGCCGGGCCAGGGCCAGGGAGAATATGACGTAGAACTTGTTGATGTTGCTTACGTAGCGCACCGGTTCCTGCCCTACCACCTTCAGGGCCGCAATCTCCACGTTCCGGAACCACTTGTTCGGGTCCAGCCCAATCCGGGCTGCCAGAGCGCGGGCCTTGCGTATCTTGCCCGGCCCCGCGTTATAGGCGGCCAGGGTAAAGCGCACCCTGTCTCGCTCGGCCACATCGGCCTCGCTGTAATAGTGGTCCCTCAGGAAGGCCAGGTACTTCACCCCGGCGTGGATGTTGTTCTCCAGCTTGCTGACGTCTCCGACGGCTATGTTCCTGTCGGCGGCGGTGGCCGGGCGCACCTGCATGATGCCCACCGCCCCCGCACTGCTGCGCTTTCTGTTGTTCAGCTTCGATTCCTGGTAGGCCACGGCCATGACCAGCTTCCAGTCGAAACCGTACTCCGAGGCATATTTCTTGAAAAGCTTTCTCAGGCGGGCCAGCCGTGCCTCGTCGGTCCGGGTCAGGGGATTTTCTATCCACTTGGTGTTTTCGAAATAGCGCTGGAAGTAGATGTTGCCCACGAGGGTGCCCTTCCGCCGCTTCTTCATGAACCGGTTGATGCTGGCCCGGAGCTCCGGGTTCCCCTTCCGCACCGCCCAAGCGATCTTTCCCCCCTCGCGCAGGGTAAGGTCCTCGTGCACCCTGATGCCGTGCAGCACGCGGGCCCACACACGGGCGATATCGCTGTCCGAGACCGTAATCTCCACGGCCCCGGAGTTCACCATCTCCAGGATGTCCTCGGTCTCCAGGGTCTCGTCCGCCTTGATGACCTTTACGGGCTCAAGCCCCTTTTCCCGAAGCTCGTCGTTCAGCTTCATGAGGCTTTCGTAATAGCTGCTGCTCTGGCGGACCATGACCTCCCGGCCGGCCAGGTCCTCGGCGCTCTCCACGCCCTTGACCTTGCCGTTGGTGACCACGACCTCGTCCACCGTGAGGTAGGGACGGGAGAAGTTCACGGTCTTCTCCCGCTCCGGCGTGATGGTGAGACCCGCTGCCGCGATGTCGCCGTAGCCTTCCCGGAGGGCCGGGAGAAGCCGGTCCCGGGAGACGGGGATGAAGTCCAGGACCACCCTGAGGTCCCTCCGCCGTATCTTCCTGTTCAGGAATTTTTCGTAGTCCCTGAGCATGGCGTACTCGAAGCCGAAGAGCCTCTCGCCGTTAAAGAAGAAGTTCGTGCGGTTGAACGTCACCAGGACGCGGATGTACTTGCGCTTGAGCAGTCCGGGAAGGTCGTCGGTGTACCGCTCGGCAAAGTGTGTGGCCAGGGGATGGAAGAGCCTCTCGGCGGCCTCCGCCGCGGTGAGAGTGGTCTCCTTCGAGGTGGTGCTCCCGTCCCGGGAGCAGGTGAAAAGGACAAGGGACAAAAGGACAAGTAGCCCGGGCCCCAGAAGACGACGCGAGAGAGCCATCGTCCATTATATCAGAATAATCCACGGGTTACGACCCGGCATACCTGCGGGACATGGATGGTCAATAAAATTGGGGGGGAGCCCGGATGTCCTACAGATGCACCTCGGCATTATCTGCACGTAAGAAGTCTCCGGAAGCCACGGATTCTCCGTATCTCCTCACATGGATCATGAATCAGTGATACGCCGGCACTAACAATAGCAGAGAAGGCCGAAACCCTTCAGGGGGACGCTCATGCGGGGGGTGTCGGGGTCGTTGCTCAGGACGGTGATGCTCGCATCCAGTATTCCCTGGGACTGGGGATAAAAAGTGACCGCGAAGGTACAGTGCCCGCCGGGGGCAATTCTGGGCGTTACGCTCCCGCACGGGTCCGGGCCTGTATTCATGTCCAGGGAGTAATTGGCGGTGTCCGAAAGGACGATGCCGGAGACGACCAGGGCTGCGGCGCCCGTGTTGGAGATGGTGAAAACCCGGGTCTTCGACTCCAGGGGCACACCCAGGACGCCGAAGTCATGCTTCGAAGGGGAGACGGCAAGGTCGGGCGCTCCTTTCGCATTTTCTCCGTAGCCGCCTTGTCCCGCTGAAAGAACGAGCAGGAAAAGCAGTGCGCCCGCAAAGCTCCTCTTCATCCCTTTTCACATCCCATCGGGGTCGGAGAGAAGGGGGGCGGTGACGCCCCCCTTCTGTGTTCCCCTTTTGCTTAGAACCGGAACTGAAGCATCGTGGTGAATGTGTTGAAGTCCTGGTTCTCCGGGTTCTCCTTCTCGAAGTCGTTCATAGAGTACTCGAAGCTGACCCTCAGGTTCTGCCCGTTCAGATAGTAGTTCAGGCCGGCGGCGTACCAGTCTATCTTCTGGTCCAATATACCCTGAAGCTGTGCAAACTTCCACTCCTCATAACGGCCGAAAAACTGGACCTGGCCCGGTCCCACCTTGTCGGGCAGCATGTACCCGGCCTTGGTGTACCAGCCGTTCTTTTCGCCATCGATGCCCACCGCGAAAGGATCGGGGTCGCCGCCCTTGTACGCGTCGTCGAAGTCTATGTCCAGGAAGGCCGCCGAGGCGGTGAAGGTGCCCACTGACTTGACGGGATATTCGAAGAAGATGTCGTAGGTCCACGCCAGGTAGTCTTTGGGAAAGGTGCCCGCGGCTACGTTACCGAAAACCGCGTCCGGCTGGTACTGGACTCCCGCGCCGACGGTGAACACTTTCTTCTTCCCGAGGTACGTTCCGAAGTAGATGGGCAGGTTTTCCGGGTCCAGGAGGGTGAGATGGACCCTTGCCGTGTAGCGCAGGCTGCTCTCGGGGGCGTCTCTCCTGTTCAGGCCCTTCATCGCCGCGACTTTGTACTGTATCTTGTTGTCGTACACGTTCCCCCAGAGGAGCAGGCCGAAGTCGCGGGACCGCCTGCGCAGCGGGGTGTAGACGAAGAGGGACCGGTCGATACTCAGGGGGAAGAAACAGCCCTCGTTGTGCTCCCTCACCAGCGGGTCCTTCGTCAGGCCGACCCGGAGCTGAAGGGCGTTGTAAAACTTCGCGTACAGGAAGGCGTCCAGCACGGTGAACCTGTCTATGGGGTCGTCCAGGACCCGGATGTCGTCGATGCTCCTGTCGCCCTGATGCTCTATCTGAAGCACGAACCCGTACTTGTCGGTCACCTGGCCCCGGAAGCCGAGCCTGTTTCTCCTGAAATAGATGTCCGTCGTATCGTCGCCTCTGTCCGGGCCGGTGCCCTGGTCCCGGTACTGGAAGTAAAGCTGCATCTCGTAGGTGACGGCCAGCCAGCTCTGGTCGCTCACCCGTAATACGGCGGCGGCAGAGGCCGTCTCCGCGCTCACGCCCACGAAGAAGGCCAGCGCGAGAAGCGAAAAAAGAAGTTTTCTGTTTATTACATTCATAACGACTCCTTCTCCCTTTATAGTCCTTTGGTTATGGCGGATTAATACCCCGGAGTCTCGAATCCGCCGCCGGGTCCGCCGCCACCGCCGAAGTTTTCGTCCTGTACGTTAATCAAATTGGCATGGGGGGCATAGGGGTCGACGACATCCCCGGCGATAGACTCCACCGGTTCCCCATTGTCCACGTTATACGTGATGGGCTCGGAGAGGGTCGAGATATCGGTCCTCCACGGGGAGTCTGCCGGGAGCGCGCCGTCCTCCGCCGTGTCCGCCAGGTATCCCCATTCAATCCAGGAGCCGTCATACACTTTTGCCGGAAGACCAAGAAAACCATCCAAAATCAGGTAGCTCACGGCTGCCCTGACAGCCGTGCGTCAGTAAACGTATGTGGTTTTGTCCCCGGTGACCCCGATGGTCCCCAGCCCCGCAAGCATGGTGGCGTTGTCCACGAATTTCCCGAAGCCGGGCTCCAGGAAGACCGGGCCCGAAGCGGGGTCGGTGTTCAGGACATTCAGGTTCACGGCACCCTTGATATGCCCCTCAAATGCCACAAAGCCGGGCACGGCAGGATCAGGCCCCGAGGTCGAGCCGGCGGTGCCGTCATACTCACTGGGCCTTCTCACGTCCCAGATAAATGTATCGGCGACGTTGCCCTCCGCGACGTTTATCATCTCCTGAAGAGAGGCCCTGACCGCCGTATCCTTATCAATGTCGGCGACGCTGAAGGAGGAAGGAGTCGGCGTCGGCGGGGTCTCGGTGGTGAAGGCGAGGCCCGCATCCGTCCAGAGGGCTCTGGTCCCCCGGAACACCTTTAGCCTGCTCTGGGGAAAGCCCCAGTAGCGGAAATCGTAGTAGAACCTCGATATGCTGAACATTGACGAGCCCGTAATCACAATGGTGGTGTACTTCGAGGTAATGCCGAGTCGCTGAATCAGCGCGTTCATGCTCGGGCCGTCCAGGACCATGGTCACGACATCGAGGACCCCGTCGGAGCGGGTCTCGGAATGGCCCTCGGTTACGAGGAGGGAGCCCGGGATGTGTCCTTCATTATAAGTACCGCTGCCCGTGACATCCAGTATGACCACGGGAAATCCCTCGTTGTCCACGAAGCCGTCCTGAATCCACTCGTTGAGAGTCTGGGGCGTTATGTCGGACGGAACAAACTTGCTGTCCACGGTGTTGGTGCTGTATCCACCGCAGGACTGCAAGAAAAAAGCCAGAAGCACCCCGATGAGCAGCCCAAGAACCGGAAGCCGGTACCTGCCCAGCAGTGCGGCCCTCGGGCCCCCGCCGCGTTTGCCGGGCGGGAACAATCCACTGCCTGTCTTCCCTTTCATCGTATTACCTCCCCTTTTGAATTCCCCCCTGAAACGGGGGTGTACCCCTTTCTCATACAGGCACCCCTACCTATATGAGTACGTTATAGTAGACAGAAGAAGGCCCAAAAGCAACGTGAAATTCCGCTTATTACTTACCTGGTATCCATGGGTTTAGTAGCAATGCACTCCGCCTGAGCACGGAGTTCCAAAAAGCCCGCTCTTCTTTCCCCGAGCTATGAGCAACGCAACTGTTTCTAATAGGAGCAGGGTCTCCCGCCCGGCATGCCTTCGGGACCCGGATGGTGAATGAAGTTGGGCGTAGCCTGGACGGTCCCATAGACCCACTTCGGCTGGCGGGAGATGCGCTGGGATGCGCTCAAGAGCGGGTTTACGCAAGAGGAAAATCGTAGAAGTACTTCCTGGACATCGCAACCGTTCAATTTTCTAATAATTGTTAGCTTCCGCTCCGAGGACGCAAAATCGAAATCAGCCCAGTGGGTGCGGCATCCATCTACGAAGAAACAAAAAAGTATCGTGAGGGAAAATGAGGATTTGCAATTGAAAGATAGAGGATGGCATGGGATTGCTTTCTTAATGCGACCGCTAAACTGGAGGAGGGGGCTCCGATCATAGCCTGAGCAAGGATTTCACTCAGCTTCCAAGTCTTTTATCACTGTCATTTGAAACGAATAACTTGAAAAAGTGATAGAATGCCGAGAATAATAAACCCCGTTCCTGCGATAATAAGCACAAATGTACTTCTCCTGATATCCCTTTCTCCGAAATGAAATCCCCATACTCGATTTTGTGCCTCGATACTCCTGCGGGCATATGAATTACGTGCCCTGGTTTAGAAAAGCGTTGACAGTTTAGGGCTCTTGGGCAGCAAAAGAGCCATGGTCTTCCGGTTAAGATAGTTCACCCAAAAACATCTTAACC
>JARRLN010000046.1 GCA_037386965.1 Nitrospirota bacterium | reverse complement strand
GAGTTCTCCCACTACCTGGCCTCCCGGAAGCACCACACGGAGGCCACGCTCCCTTACTTCATCCCCGCCCCGACGCTTATCGGCACCTTCGGGGCCTTCATCAAGATGAAAAGCCCCATCCGGAGCCGGAAGGCGCTTGTGGACATCGGGGCCTCGGGCCCCATGGTGGGTTTCTTTTTCTCAGTCATCGCCTCGGTGGCGGGCCTGCTCCTTTCCCGCGTGGTCACTGTCGAGGCGGGCGCCAAGGGCGCCCTGACAGTGGGGGACTCGCTCCTTTTTGCCGCCCTGACCAAGCTCACCGTGGGCACCGTGCCGGAGGGCCACGAGATCTTCCTCCACCCGGTTGCCTTCGCCGGGTGGCTGGGGCTCTTCGTGACGAGCCTGAACCTCATCCCCGTGGGCCAGCTCGATGGAGGGCACATATCCTTCGCCTTTCTGGGTCCTTTGCACAGGCGGGTGGGGATGGCGCTGGTCGCGGTGCTGGTGGGGCTTTCCTTCTTCTGGGTCGGGTGGGCCGTATGGGCCGGTCTCATGCTGGTGATTGGCCTGGGACACCCCCCCGTGATATACTGGGAGGAACCTCTGGACCCCCGGAGGAAGCTGGCAGGTTGGGCGGCACTCGTCATATTTGTTATCACCTTCATTCCCGCGCCTTTTTCCGTCAGTCTGTGAAGCAAATACGCCATGTAGGGGTGCCTGAAGGCTGAGAGGCACAAGATGTTGTTTCGCTTGGTAGTCTTTGATTTTTCTCTTGACTTCATCCCTCCGCTGCCCCTAATATTGACCGTGGTAGAAAGTGGTAGAAAGTGGAGGATGAATGAGGGCGTTCTCCGGAAAATATTACTACAGCCTGGACCCGAAGGGAAGGCTCATGATACCGGCCCCCTTCCGGGACATCATAGCCGGCCGGGCAAGCCCCAACCTCTATATCACCAACGCGCCGTCGGAGCACTGCCTGCACATCTACCCCGAGGAGGAATGGTTCGCCCTGGCCGAGAGGGTCCGGGTCCTGCCGAGGATGGACAGGAACGTGAGGCTGTACATGCGGCGGGTCATCGCCTCGGCGGTCTCCCTCACGCTGGACAAGCAGGGCCGGGTCCTGGTGCCGGCGGCCCACAGGGAGGACTCGGGCCTCAACGCGGAAGTGGTCATCGTTGGGCAGATTGACAAGATAGAGGTCTGGGACAGGACGATGTGGGACCAGGTGAACGACCTCTCCCGGATAGACCTGGAGGCGTATGAAGCCGCACTCAGCAATTTTGGACTCTAGGGATGAGACCTCAACAGCACCTGCCGGTCATGGCGGAGGAGACGCTTGCGTTTCTGGACGTGAGGGAGGACGGCGTGTACGTTGACGCGACGGTGGGCCCCGGCGGGCACTCCGAACGGATACTGGAGCACCTGGGCCGGGAGGGGGCTTTGTACTGCCTGGACCGCGACGAGGAAGCCCTGGCCCTGGCCCGGGAGCGGCTCGGGGACGGGCGGTGCAGGTTCCGGAAGGCCCGGTTCGGCGAGATGGGGCAGGTCCTCCGGGAAGAGGGCCTCCGGGAGGCCGACGGCGTTCTCATGGACCTCGGTGTTTCCATGCTTCAGATGAAAGCCCCGGAGCGGGGGATGAGCTTTGCCTCCGACGCCCCCCTGGACATGCGGATGGACCGGAGCCAGGCCCTCCGGGCGGAGGACATCGTGAATTCGTGGTCCGAGAAGGAGCTGGCCGACCTCATCTACACATACGGGGAGGAGACCCGCTCCCGAAGGGTGGCCAGGGCCATCGTCCAGGCCCGCAAGCACAAGCGCCTGACCACCTGCCGGGAGCTGACGGAGGTCGTCAGCGCGGTCCTTCCCCGCCGCGGCAGGACCCATCCGGCTACGCGGACGTTTCAGGCCCTCAGGATGGCCGTCAACGATGAGCTCGGGGAGCTTGAGCGCGGCCTTCCCCAGGCCCTGGCCCTCTTGAAGCCGGGGGGCAGGCTGGCGGTCATCGCGTACCATTCGCTGGAGGACAGGGCGGTGAAGAATTTCATGCGGAGAGAGAAGGAGAAGGGGAGCCTGCGGGTCCTCACCAAAAAGCCCGTGGTTGCGCGGCGCGAGGAAGTGCTGAGCAACCCCTCGGCAAGGAGTGCGAAGCTCAGGGCGGCGGAGGCGGTGCGATGAGGTATCGAAGGGAGAGCCCCGTGTGGTCTTTCGTGGTGAAGCCTGCCCTGGTCTCCCTCCTCCTGGTGGGTGTTTTCGGCCTGGTGTGGATGCGTTCCAGCATCACCTCCATGGAGTACGACATCGGCTCCCTGGAGAAGCGCAAGACCCAGGCCCTCAAGGAAAGAAAGCTCCTGGAGGCGGACCTGGCCTCCCTGAGGAGCATCCGCGAGGTGGAGGACCGCAGCATGGGCATGGTCTTCCCCGACAGAGAGAAGGTCGTCTATGTGAAGAGGGACAAGGGGAGCGTCCCGTACGCCGCATCTCTGAGGAGGTAAGCGCCCCTTCGGGGGAAAAGGGCGCGTATGGACAAACGGGCGGTCATTCTGAGCACTGCTGTCATCTTCGGGTTTGCCGTTGTCGTCCTCCGGCTCGGCGACCTCATGCTGCTCGACCACCAGAAGCTGGCGGCCCGGGCCAGGCACCAGCAGCTGGGGCAGGAAGACCTCCTGGTGGGCCGGGGAGTCATCTTCGACAGGCGCGGCCGGGAGCTGGCCGTCAACGTCGACACCTTCTCGGTCTACTGCAACCCCCGCCAGGTGCGCAAGCCCAGGGAGACGGCGCGGGCCCTGGCGCGGGCGACCGGGGCGAGCTACGCCACCGTGCTTCGGAGGCTCATCTCGGACAAGGGCTTCGTCTGGGTGGCCCGGAACCTGCCGCCGGAGACGGCACGGACGGCGCGGGCCCTGGGCCTCGAGGGCGTGGGGTTTCTTCCCGAGATGGTCCGGTACTATCCGAAGGGGGCACTGGCCTCCCACGTCATCGGCTTCGTGGGGGTGGACAACCAGCCCCTGGAGGGCATAGAGCTGGCATACGACAAGAGCCTCAAAGGCAGGCAGAGGAAAGTCCGCGTGCACAGGGACGCCCTGGGGAGGACTCTTTCGGAGGGCGTGCAGTTTGACCCGCAGGCCAACAGCCTCGTTCTGACGCTGGACGAGGGCCTCCAGTACATCGTGGAGAAGGAACTGGCGAAGGGCGTCGAGCAGTGGCATGCCGCATGGGGGACGGCCGTCATGATGAACCCCCAAACCGGAGAGATACTGGCCATGGCCAATGTGCCCACATACGACCTGAACGACCCCGGGGACTACCCGGCCTCCGCGCGCCGCAACCGGGCCATTACCGACACCTACGAGCCCGGCTCCACCTTCAAGGTCATCACCGCGGCGGCCTCCCTGGAGGAGCGCGTGGTGGACACCACCACCATCTTCGACGCCAGCCAGGGCTTCATCCGGGTGGGGAGGCAGGCCATTTGGGACGTGCACAACAAGGGGATTCTCTCCTTCGGCGAGGTCCTGAAGACCTCCTCGAACGTGGCCACGGTGATGATGAGCGAGATGCTCCCGGCCGAGGCCCTCTACCGGTATGTCCGGGGTTTCGGCTTCGGCGAGGAAACGGGGGTCGACCTGCCCGGGGAGGCCGCCGGCGTGGTCAAGCCTCCCAAGCAGTGGTCTGGCACCACGAAGGCGGCCATGAGCATCGGCTACGAGGTGGCGGTCACGCCGCTGCAACTGCTGAGGGCCTACTGCGCGGTGGCCAACGGGGGCTACATGATAAAGCCCCACGTGGTGGCCAGGGTCATCTCTCCCGAGGGGGACATCCTCTATGAGGCCGACAAGTCCCAGGGGAGGAGGGCCATCACCCGGAGGACGGCAGCCATATTAAAGACCATTCTGGTGGGTGTCACCCAGAAAGGGGGAACGGCCATGGGGGCCCATCTGGACGGCAACACCGTGGCCGGCAAAACGGGCACCGCACGGCTCGTCGACCCGGAGACGGGGACCTACTCGCATAAGAAGTATGCCGGCAGCTTCGTGGGCTTCGTCCCCGCCGACAGGCCCCGGATAGCCCTCATCGTGGTGCTCTTCGAGCCCCACGGAAAGTACTACGGCGGACTGGTGGCGGCCCCGGTGTTCCGGGAGATAGCCCGCCAGACCCTGGCCTACCTGAACGTGCCCCGGGAGGACACCTTCGGCGACGACGTCCTGGTGGTCCGGACGATGCGGAAGGATTATCACTGAGATATGGACATGCGCGCACTACTTGAAGGGCTCACGGTGGCGGAGAGCCGGGGCGACATGGGCACGCCCGTCAGGGCCATCCGGTACGACTCCCGGCGGGTGGAGCCGGGAGACCTCTTCGTGGCCCTCAGGGGAGGGGCGGCCGACGGGCACGACTACGTGGGCGATGCCCTCAACAGGGGTGCTGCGGCCATCCTGGCCGAGAGCCGCCCGGAGGCCGGCGTCCCTTATGCCGTGGTCTCCGACACCAGGGAGGCACTGGCTCACATGGCAAACGTCTTTTACGGCCGGCCCTCCCGCGAGCTGTCGGTCATCGGCGTTACGGGAACCAACGGAAAGACCACCACGGCGCACCTCCTCCGCTCCATCCTGGAGGCCTCGGGAAGAAAGACGGGCATGCTGGGAACTATCTCCTACTGCTACGGGGACATCTGCATCCCCGCTCCTTTCACCACGCCGGAGGCCCCGGAGTTTCAGGGCATCCTCCGCCAGATGAAGGACGGGGGCTGCACCGACGTGGTCACGGAGGTCTCCTCCCACGCCCTGGTCCAGAAGCGGGTGGAGTTTACGCGGTTCGAGGCGGCTGTCTTCACGAACCTCACCAGCGAGCACCTGGACTTTCACCGGAGCATGGAGGAGTACTTCGGGGCGAAGCGGCGGCTCTTCGAGGAGTTCTTCGCGGGGACGGCCGTCCTGAACGCGGACGACTTCTACGGGCGAGAGCTTGAGGCGAGCCTCCCGGGGCCCCGGGTTACCTACGGCATCCATCGGGATGCGGATTTGCGGGCCGCGGACGTGCGCCTGACGGGCGACGGCCTCTCCTTCGTCCTCGTGCATGACGGAAGGCGTTACCCCGTGGCCTCCTCCCTGGCGGGGCTGCCCAACGTCAGCAACATCCTGGCCGCTGCGGGGGCCGCCGTGGCCGTGGGGGTGCGCTGGGAAGACGTCCTGGAGGGCATCGCGCGGATGCGGCAGGTGGAGGGCCGTTTCGAAAAGGTCCAGGAAGGGCAGGACTTCCTCTGCGTCATCGATTTCGCCCACACGCCGGACGCCCTGGAGAGGCTCATCGAGACCGCCCGGGAGATAACCGGGGGAAGGGTCATAACCGTCTTCGGCTCGGGCGGCGACCGCGACCGGTCCAAGCGCCCGGTCATGGGCGCGGCGGCCACGCGGCTGAGCGACCTGGTCTTCATCACCTCCGACAACCCCCGGAGCGAGGAGCCCCTCTCCATCATCGGCGAAATCGCGGCCGGGGCGGCAAAGGAGAACTTTCGCATCGTGCCCGACAGGGCCCAGGCCATAGGGCAGGCCCTGTCGGAGGCCCGCCCCATGGACACCGTGCTCATCGCGGGAAAGGGACATGAGCAGTACCAGGAGGCCGCCGGCAGACGGCTGCCCTTCAGCGACAGGGAGACCGTTCGCGCCGTCCTGGCCACGTTGACGCGGGCCAGGAAAGGAGGCTCCGCATGGCGCACCTGACCTACGGGGAAATCCTCGAGGCCACCGGGGGGAGGCTCCTCTCGGGCAGGCCCGACGGGGTCGCGGGCCTCTCCATCGACTCCCGGACCATCGGGGACGGGGAGCTCTTCGTCGCCCTGAAGGGGGCGCGGTTTGACGGGCACGACTTCGTCCGCGAGGCCCTCCAGAGGGGAAGCGGCGCCATCGTCAGCGTCCCTCCCGCAAGCCCGCCCTCGGGCAAGGTGATTATACACGTCTCCAATACGCTCAAGGCCCTGCAGGCGGTGGCCCGTTACCTGAGGCGGAAGACCGGCGTTACCGTGGTAGGCGTTACCGGGACCAACGGCAAGACCACCACCAAGGAGATGGCCGCCTCCATTTTGAGCACCCGGTTCCGGGTCCTCAAGAACACCGGCAACCTCAACAACCAGATAGGCCTTCCCCTGAGCCTCCTGGGCCTCACAGGAGAGCACGAGGTGGCCGTCCTGGAGATGGGGGCCAGCGCCCCCGGGGACATCAGGGAGCTTTGCGAAATAGCCCTCCCGGACTACGGGGTCCTGACAAATATCGGGCACGCCCACATCGAGGGGTTCCAGGATATCGGCTCCGTGCGGGCCGCCAAGATGGAGCTCCTCGATTCCGTGCGGGCCGCGGCCGTCAACGCCGACGACCAGTTCCTCATGGAAGGCATCAGGGGCTTCGGCGGGAGGCTCCTCACCTTCGGCATGAAGGGCGAGGCCGACCTGGCCGCCACCGGGGTGGAGTGCGCGGAGAGGCACTGCGTGTTTCGCCTGGAGGCCGGGGGCCGGAGCATGCCGGTGAGCCTCGGGGTGACGGGGGCTTTCAACATCTATAACGCCCTTGCGGCGGCGGCCGTGGGGGCCCTTTTCGGGATGGACATGGAGGCCGTTAAAGAGGGCCTGGAGCGCTTCGAGGGCGTGCCCATGCGCCTCGAGGTCAAGGAGCTGGCCGGGGCCATGGTCTTGAGCGACGTCTATAACGCCAACCCGGCCTCCATGGAGGAGGCCCTGAAGGAGCTTGTCCGCCTGAGGAAGCGCCGCGCCCTGGCCGTCCTGGGCGACATGCTGGAGCTGGGCTCCTATGCAGAGGAGGCCCACCGCCGCCTGGGGCGCTGGATGGCCCGGTTCCCCATCGACCTTTTCGTGGCCGTGGGCCCGCTCATGCGGACGGCCGCGGAGGAGTTCATGGCAGCCGGGGGCAGGGCCATAATCGTCCAGGACGCCGCTCGGGCGCGGGAAGCACTCATGGAGAGCTTCGCCGGGGACGACACCATCCTCATCAAGGGCTCCCGGGGCATGCGCATGGAGGACATCCTGGAAGGCCGGGACGACACCGGAGAGAAAGGAAAAAGGACGCGTTCCCATGCTTTATAAATTGCTCTTGAGCTTGCACGACTACTACTCGCCGCTGAACGTCTTCCGGTACATCACCTTCCGGACGGCCCTGGCGGTGCTGACGGCGGCGGCCATCACCTTCATCTTCGGCCCGGCCATCATCGAGCGGCTGCGCTCGCTGAGCCTGACCCAGCAGATACGGGGCTGCGGGCCCCAGAACCACCGGAAGAAGGCCGGCACCCCCACCATGGGCGGGGTGGTCATCGTCGTCTCCATCCTCGTGGCCGTCCTGTTATGGGCGGACCTGGGGAACATCTACGTCCAGATGATGGTGGCCGCCATGCTGGGGTTCGGGGCCATCGGGCTTGCCGACGACGCCTTGAAGATCAAGCGGCGCACTTCCGGGGGCCTTCGGGCGCGGACGAAGTTCGGCCTGCAGATACTGCTGGCCCTGGCGCTGGGGCTCTTCCTTTTCGTGAACCCCCGGGACCCGTACTCCGACATGCTGAGCGTGCCCTTCTTCAAGAAGTGGCTCTTCGACCTGGGGTGGTTCTACATCCCCTTCGCCATCCTCGTCATCGTGGGCTCCTCCAACGCGGTGAACCTCACCGACGGCATCGACGGCCTGGCCGTGGGCCTGGTGGCCATCGCCGTGCTGGCCAACGGGGTGCTCATTTATATCTCCGGGCACCGGGCCCTGGCCGAGTACCTGCAGGTGCTTTACCTGCCGGGCATGGGGGAGCTGACCGTCTTCTGCGGGGCCATGTTCGGCGCGGCCATAGGGTTTCTCTGGTACAACGCCTACCCGGCGGACGTCTTCATGGGGGACGTGGGCTCCCTGGGGCTCGGGGGGATGCTGGGCACCCTGGCGGTCATCTCCAAGCAGGAAATCGTCCTGGCCGTGGTGGGGGGCATCTTCGTCATGGAGACCGTCTCGGTGGTGCTTCAGGTGGCCTCGTACAAGCTGACCGGCAAGAGGATATTCAAGATGGCCCCGATTCACCACCACTTCGAGCTGAAGGGCTGGCCGGAGCCGCGCGTCATCGTGCGGTTCTGGATTGTGGGAATCGTCCTGGCGCTGTTGAGCCTGGCGACCCTCAAGGTGCGCTAGCGTGTCCCGGGCGGTGGTCATAGGGCTTGCCAGAAGCGGCACGGGAGCGGCGAACCTCCTTCTCCGGCAGGGCGAGAAGGTCACGGTGACGGACATCCGCCGGGAGGAGGACCTGAGGGAGCGGATAAAGGACCTCTCCCCGGGTGTGGACCTGGCCCTGGGCGGACATCCGGAGGCACTCCTCGATGAGGCGGACCTCATCGTGGTGAGCCCCGGCGTCCCCCTTTCCATCGAGCCCCTGAGGAGGGCGCGGGAGCGGGGCGTGGAGATAATCGGGGAGCTTGAGCTTGCCTGGCGCGTCCTTTGCGGCATCCCCTTTTACGCCGTCACCGGGACCAACGGGAAGTCCACGACGGTAAGCCTCCTTGAGAAGATGCTGGAGGCCGCCGGCAGGCGGAGCCTCCTTGCCGGAAACATCGGAAACGCCCTCTCCACGGAGATACTGGCGCGCTCAAACGGCGAGCCCGGCCTCCCGGGGGTGGACTGCGTGGTGGTGGAGGTGTCGAGCTTTCAACTGGAGGCCATCCGGATGTTCCGCCCCCGCCTGGCCGCCGTCCTGAACGTCACGCCCGACCACCTGGATCGCTACCGCTCCTTGGGGGACTACAGGCTTGCCAAGGAGCGCATCGCCCTGAACCAGGAGGCGGGCGACGTCCTCGTCCTGAACGCCGACGACCCGGAGTGCCTGGAGATTGCCGCCTCGCCGCTTGCGCGGAAGACCGGCGTGCGCTTCTTCAGCCGCATGGCCGCCGTCCCCGGCATCCATGCGGAGGGGGGCGTCGTCTTCACCAACCGGGGCGCGCCGGAGGAGCTCATCGCCCAGAAAGAGATGGCCCTTCAGGGCGAGCACAATCTGGAAAACGCCATGGCGGCCTCCCTCATGGCGCTTCTGGCCGGATGCCCCAGGGAGGCCGTCCGCCGGGCGCTCCGGGAGTTCCCCGGCCTCGAGCACAGGCTGGAGTTCGTCCGCGAGGTGCGCGGCGTCCGGTACGTAAACGACTCCAAGGGGACCAACGTGGGCGCCGTGATGAAGTCCCTGGAGGGCTTCGCCGCGCCGGTCGTCCTTATCGCCGGGGGCAGGGACAAGGGAGGGGACTTCGCGCCCCTTGTCCCCCTGGTGGGAGCGCACTGCCGCGCCCTCGTCCTGATGGGCGAGGCCCGGGAGAAGATGGCCGCGGCCCTCTCAGGGGCGGTTCCCTGCACGATGGCCGCGGACATGAGGGACGCCGTCCTGAAGGCCGCACGGGCGGCGATGCCGGGGGACATGGTGCTCCTTTCCCCGGCCTGCGCCAGCTTCGACATGTTCCAGGACTTCGAGGACAGGGGCAGGCGGTTCAAGGAGGCCGTGGGGGAGCTGTGATATACGAGCGTCCATACGACCGCTGGCTCCTCCTGAGCACCCTGGCCCTCCTGGGCTTCGGGGCCCTCATGATCTACAGCTCCACCTCGGTCATCACCCCTGCCATGGAGGCGCGCAACGTCACGGAGTTTCATTACTTCAGGCGGCACCTCTCGGCCATGGCCATGGGGCTTGCGGGCATGTACACCGCCTACCGGGTACGGCCGGACCTTCTGAGCAGGTGGTCCATCCCCCTGCTCGGCCTGGCGCTGGTGCTTCTGCTTCTGGTCTTCGTCCCCGGCATCGGGGTCAAGGCCGGCGGGGCCCGGCGCTGGATACGCCTCTGGCCCACCACGTTCCAGCCCTCCGAGCTTGTGAAGCTCGCCATGGTGGTCTTCCTGGCCCGCTACATGTCCCGGCCCGGCTACCGTCCGGACAGGTTCAGCCACTTCCTGCTGCCCCTGGGCGTCGCGGGGGCGTTTCAACTGGTCTTCCTCGAGCAGCCGGACTTCGGGGCAACGGTGAGCCTGGCCGTGCTGACACTGGCGATGCTTTTTCTCTCCGGCGTCCGCCTTCGCTACGTCGCCTTTCTCGTGCTCATGGCCTCCCCGGTACTCCTGAAGCTGGCCATGGAGCCTTACAGGTTGAAGAGGCTGACCTCGTTTCTCAACCCCTGGAAGCACGCGCAGGACAGCGGCTTTCAGCTCGTCCAATCGTTCATCGCGCTGGGAAGCGGCGGGGCCTGGGGCCTGGGGCTGGGCAGAAGCCGCCAGAAGCTGGAGTTCCTCCCCGAGGTCCACACGGATTTCATCTTCTCCATGGTGGGCGAGGAGCTGGGGTTCGTCGTGGCCGCGTCGCTGGTGGCCCTGTTCTGCTTCATCTTCCTCCGGGGCCTTCGCATAGCCATGGCCGCCACGGACCGGTTTACTTACTACTTGGCCTCCGGCCTTTCCCTGATGATAGCCCTTCAGTCGCTGGTCAACTTCGGCGTGGTCACCGGGATGCTCCCCACCAAGGGACTTCCCCTGCCGTTCATCAGTTACGGAGGCTCCTCGCTCCTCATAAACATGCTCGCCGTGGGACTGCTGTTGAACCTCTCGCGGCAGGGAACCCCCGCCCCGCCGCCCCCGGTCGACGACCTGGGCGTCCTCATCGAGAGAAAGAAGGTGCGGCGGTCCATCTACGGAGGGGTGCGGTGAGGGTGGTCATCGCCGGAGGAGGAAGCGGCGGGCACCTGTTCCCCGGCGTGGCCGTGGCCCAGGAGCTTCTGGAGCGGGAGCCCGGAGCGGAGGTGGTCTTCATCGGCTCGGAGACGGGCATCGAAGCGCGGGTCATCCCCCGGGAGGGATATCCCATCCGCTACGTCAGGAGCGCCGCTGTTCTGGGGAGGTCTCCGGTGAGGAAGGCCGTGGCCCTTTTCGTCGTCCTCGCTTCCATGCGGGCGTGCTCCCAGGTCTACCGGGAGCTGAGGCCCGACGTGGTCGTGGGGACGGGCGGGTACGTCTCCTTCGCGCCGGTGGCGGCGGCCCGGCTTCAGTCCATCCCCACCCTGGTGATGGAGCAGAACCTCGTGCCGGGGCTGGCAAACAGGGTGCTGGGGAAGATGGCCGATTCCGTGGCCGTCACCTACCACGAGAGCTTGGCCTTTTTCCCCAAGGAGAAGTCCCGGCTGACGGGAAACCCGGTAAGGTCCGGGGTCTTGAGGGGCAAGAGGGGCGCGGCCCTCAAGCTCTTCTCGCTGGAGGGCGAGAGAGTGACCTTTCTTGTCCTGGGCGGCAGCGCCGGGGCCTCGCGGATAAACGACGCCGTGCTGAACGCCCTGCACCATCTCCTGGACGTCCGAGACGGCGTGCAGTTTCTCCATCAGACGGGCCAGCAGGACTACGAGCGCGTGAGAAAGATATACAGGGACATGGGTTTCAAGGCCATGGTGGCCCCCTTCATCCACCAGATGGGAGAGGCCTATGCCGCCTCGGACGCCGTCATCTGCCGGGCCGGGGCGACCACCCTGGCCGAGATAACCGCCCTGGGCCGTCCGTCCGTCCTGGTGCCCTATCCCCATGCGGCGGGGCATCAGGAGTTCAATGCCCGGAAGCTCCTGGAAAACGGGGGCTGCCGGATGCTCCACGAACGGGAGCTCACCGGCAAGGCCCTTGCCGGGCACATCGCGGAGCTTTACCGGTCCGAGGACCTGCGGGCGGACATGCGCTCGCACTGCCGCGCCCTGGGCAGGCCCGACGCGGCCCAGAAGGTCGTGGACATGGCCCTGAGCCTTGTCAAGGCGAGGTCCGGAAATGTTTGAGCGTTACAAGGTCATCCACATGGTGGGCATCGGAGGGGTGGGCATGAGCGGCATCGCCGAGGTGCTGCACAACCAGGGCTATGAGGTAACGGGCTCGGACGCGAGGGAGTCGCAGATGGTGCGGAGGCTGCGCGGCCTGGGCCTTGCAATCCACGTGGGGCACAGCCCGGAAAACGTCGACGGCGCCCACGTGGTGGTCATCTCATCGGCCGTGCGCGAGGACAACCCCGAGGTCCGGGAGGCCCACCGCCGGGGCATCCCCGTCATCCCCCGGGCCGAGATGCTCGCCGAGCTGGGAAGGCTCAAGTACGCCGTCCTGGTGGCCGGCTCCCACGGGAAGACCACCACCACCAGCCTGGTGGCCACCGCCCTGGCCCATGCCAGGCTGGACCCCACGGTCGTCATCGGCGGCAGGCTCAATGCCCTGGGGACGAACGCCCGCCTGGGCTGGGGGGATTTCATGGTGGCCGAGGCGGACGAGTCCGACGGCAGTTTCCTCAAGCTGAGCCCCACCATCGGCGTGGTCACCAACATAGACGCCGAACACCTGGACCACTTCAAGAACCTGGCGAACCTGAAGGAGGCCTTCCTTTCCTTCATGAACAAGGTCCCTTTCTACGGCCTCTCGGTGGTCTGCGCCGACGACCTGAACGTGCGGGAGCTTCTGCCCCGCGTGCACCGGAAAGTGCTTACCTACGGGTTTTCCCCCGATGCGGAGCTGAGGGCCCGGGCCCTCGCGCACGAGGGCATGTCCGTGGCCTTCGAGGCCGTTTTACACGGCCGGAGCCTCGGTAGCTTCAGGCTTCCGGTGCCGGGGGCGCATAACGCGCTGAACGCCCTGGCCGCCATCGGCGTGGCCCTGGAGCTTCAGATAAGCCCCGAGCTTCTCCGGGATGCCCTGGCGGGCTTCGGGGGCATTCACCGGAGGCTTGAGCGCAAGGGCGAGGCCCGGGGCGTGGCTGTCTTCGACGATTACGGCCACCACCCCACCGAGATACGGGCCACCCTCGGAGCGGCCCGGGAAGCCCTGGACGGAGGACGGCTGGTGGTCGTCTTTCAACCCCACCGGTACACGCGGACCCGGGACCTCATGGGAGAGTTCGCCTCCTCTTTCGGCGATGCCGACGTGCTCGTTCTGATGGACATTTACCCGGCGGGTGAGGAGCCCCTGGAAGGCATAACGGCGGAGGCCCTGCACAGGGAGGTTGCCCGGCACGAAGACGGCGTTCTGTATATGCCCGGGGGCGAGGAGGCCGCCCGGTTCGTGGCCCGGGAGGCCCGTCCCGGGGACGTGGTGCTCACCCTGGGGGCCGGCGACGTCTGGAAGGTGGGCGAGGCCGTCCTGAAGGAGCTGGGCTCATGAGGAGCGCGGAAATCAAGGCCGTCCTTATGAAGGAGCTCCCCCGGCTTGAGGTGAGATACGACGAGCCCCTGGCCGGGCACACCACCCTGCGCCTGGGAGGACCCACCCCGGCCTACATCGTCCCCGGGGACGGGGAGACGGTGGCCCGGGTGGTGCAGGTACTGGCCTCCAGGGGCATCCGGCCCCTGGCCATGGGCGGAGGGAGCAACCTCCTGGTGGGCGACAGGGGCGTTGAGGAGCCGGTTATTTCGGTGTCCGCCCTCGCGGGGAAGGACATCCGCGAGGACTGTCCCGGCGAGGCGGTCCTCTGCGTCGGGGCCGGGCTTTCCCTGGCGGGGCTTCTCTCCCTGATGCGGCAGAGCGGCCTGACGGGCCTGGAGGGGCTGGTGGGCATCCCCGGGCAGGTGGGGGGCGCAGTGGCCGGAAACGCGGGCGCCTTCGGCCGCGAGATGAAGGACGTCCTCTGCGAGGTCACCGTGGTGGACGCCGAGGGCACCGTACACATCATCAACAAGGAGGGCCTGGACTTTGGGTACAGGCGCTCGGGGCTTCCCGCGGGAAGCGTCATCATCGCCTCGACCATGGCCTTCGGCAAGGACGAGCCCGAGGCCGTGGCCGCACGGATGAAGCGGTACCTGGAGGAGAAGAAGTCCCGGCAGCCCCTGGGGCAGTGGTCGGCGGGGTGCGTTTTCAAAAACCCCCAGGGCGGCGAGCCCGCCGGCAAGCTCATCGAGGAGGCGGGCTGCAAGGGCTTGGCGGAAGGGGGCATCCAGGTCAGCCCGGTGCATGCCAATTTCTTCGTCAACACAGGCGAGGGCACGGCGGCCGACTTTACGGCCCTCATGGAGAAGGTGGCGGAGCGTGTTCTCAGGGCGTCGGGCGTCTCTCTGGAGCCCGAGATACGGGTGGTGGGACGGTGCTAGGGAAGGACATGCTCGTGGGGGTTCTCATGGGAGGCACAAGCGCCGAGAGGGCCGTCTCGCTCAAGAGCGGGGAGGCCGTCTCCCGGGCCCTGCACGGCCTGGGCTACAGGGTAAAGGACATCGACGTGGACGGGCGGGTCTGTGAGACCCTCCTCGGGGAGAAGGTGGACGTGGCCTTTCTGGCCCTTCATGGGGGTGCCGGAGAGGACGGCTCCATGCAGGGGCTCCTCCAGGTGATGGGCATCCCCTATACCGGCTCCGGAGTGATGGCCTCGGCCATCGCCATGGACAAGCTGGTCTCCAAGCAGCTGTTCGCCTTCCACGGCCTCCGCGTGCCCCGCTACGAGGTGCTCACCGAAGAGGGCGTACCCGCCCTTGACGTCCCGCTGGTGGTGAAGCCCGCCCGGGAGGGCTCAAGCGTCGGGGTAAGCGTGGTCACCGCGAAGGAGGAGCTTCTGCCGGCCGTGAAGCAGGCCCTGGCTTACGCCGGGCCGGTGCTGCTGGAAGAGTACATAAGGGGCAAGGAGGTGCACATAGCCGTCCTTGGAAAAGAGGTGCTGGGAGGCGTGGAGGTGAGGCCCAAGACGGCGTTTTACAGTTTTGAGGCCAAGTACACCCCGGGCATGACAGAGTACGTCCTGCCCCCCGAGCTTGCCCCGGAGACCTACTCCCTGGCCGCGGAGACCGCTCTTCGGGCCCACAGGGCCCTGGGCTGCGCGGGGGCCACGCGGGTGGACCTCCTCGTGCCCGAGGACGGCCTGCCCTACGTGCTGGAGGTTAACACCATACCGGGGATGACCGAGACGAGCCTGCTCCCCAAAATTGCCCTGCGGGCCGGCCTGGAGTTCCCCGCGCTCATCGAGCGCATCCTCATGGACGCCCTGGGAGGGAAAAAGTCGTGAAACGCGCGCGCAAGGGCCAGTCCACAAGCAGGCGGAACAGAAGGCGGGGACGCCGGGGCGTCACGCTCCTTTCCCTGGGGGCCCTTGTGCTGGCACTCCTCGGCGGGTTTTATCTCGTCGCCGAAAGCGGCGTCTTCTCTCTCCGCTCGGTGGAGTTCAGGGGCAACACGCAGCTCTCACGCCGGGACCTCATGACCCTCATGGGCGTGGAGATGGGAGAGAACCTGCTCAAGCTGCCGGCCCGGGAGATGGCCGGGTACCTTGAGCACTCCCCCTGGGTGCGGGACGCAAAGCTCAGGAAGGAATATCCCGACAGGCTCATCGTCAAGGTAGAGGAGTCGGTGCCCCATGCCCTCCTCAGAAACTCCAGGGGCCTTTTCCTCCTGGACGAGGAGGGCCGGGTCCTGGAGAAACTGGCCGGGGAGCCGCCGGCCTTCCTGCCCGTTATCGTGGACGCCTCGGGCCGGAAGGAGGGGGCTTTCGCCGAGGCCCTCGCCCTGGCCTCGGCCGTGCGCGATATGGGGCTCCTCCGCGAGAAGGAGAGCGTGGAGATAGCGGGCTTTGAGCACGGGGCCGAGGGCATGACCATGCGGGTCGACGGCATGCAGGTGCGCATGGGGCAGGGAATGTACGCCGAGAAGCTCGCCCGCCTCATGGAGCTTTCCCCGGAGATACGCAGGCGGGCCGAGAAGGTCCAGTACGTTGACCTCAGGTTCAAGGACCGGGTGGTCGTCAAGCCCGCCGGGGCGGGGGCGAGGCCATGAGCGGGACCTTCATCGTGGGCCTTGATATCGGCTCTCAGAAGGTCTGCGCCGTCGTGGCGGCCTCCCACGGCAATGGCGTGCGCGTGGTGGGGGCCGGGGAGGCGCCCGCCAGGGGCCTCAAGGCCGGGATGGTCGTGGACATGGAGGCGGCCACCCTGGCCGTGAGGGAGGCCCTTGCCGAGGCCGAGAGGACCTCGGGCGTGAAGATACGGGCGGTCTATGCCGCTATAGCGGGGAGCCATGTGCGCTGTTCCGAGAGCACCGGAGCGGCCGGTGTGAAGCGCGGCGAGGTAACCTGGCGGGACATGGAGCGCGCCGTGCAGAGTGCGGCGAACCTCTACGTCCCCCTGAACAGGGAGCTTTTGCACGCGCTGCCCGTCTCCTACGCCCTGGACGGCCAGGGCGACATCGTCCGGCCCCTGGGAATGCGAGGAGTGCGGCTGGAGGCCCGGGTGATGGCCATAACGGCGGCCCAAGCCGCCGTGGAGAACATGCTCGGCTGCTGCGAGGGCGCGGGGGTGGAGGTCATCGAGGCCGTCTTCGGCCCGCTGGCCGCCTCGCACGCGGTGCTGAGGGAGGCCGAGAGGGAGGCCGGCGTCCTGCTCATCGACGTGGGTGCCGGCACTACGGACGTGGCCCTCTTCAAAGGGGGCACCCTCCGTCATGCCTTCAGCATCCCCGTGGCGGGCAGCCACCTGACGGGGGACCTGGCCATAGGGCTTCGCATCTCTCGGGAGGAGGCCGAAAGGGTAAAGCACGAGGAGGGCTTCGCCCTGCCGGCCGGTGCAGGACAGAGCGGAGCGACGATAAAGGTGCATGGCCTGGAAGGGGAGCGCCGCACGATACCGCGAAATTACATGGGGGAGATACTGCTTCCCCGGTGCGAGGAGATATTCGAGCTGCTCCGGGACGGCCTGGGCGACCCGCTTCTTTACACCTGCTCCGTGGCCGTGCTGACCGGGGGCTCGGCGGTGCTGCCGGCAATGGACCGGGTGCTCGAGGCTGTCTTGGGCATAACGGTGCGCACGGGCGTTCCGGAGGGCCCTCCGGCCCAGGGGCTGGAGGGGCCCGCCTATGCCACCGCCCTGGGCCTCATGTTGTACGGAAACGAGGTCGAGGCGCAGCCCCCCGGGGGCGTGCTGACGACCGCGGGGGAGCGGCTCCGCCAGTGGATGGAAAATCTCTTCGACGCCCGGACCTGGGCGAGGACCGGGAGGACACCGGGCGTGAGATACATGAAATCATGAGAGAAGGAGGGTTTACATGTTCGAACTGGAAGAAGTCCTGAACTCCAAAAGGCAGGCCGCCCGCATCAAGGTCGTGGGCGTGGGCGGGGCAGGGGGAAACGTCATCAACAACATGATCGCCTCCAGTATCCGTGAAGTGGAATTCATCGCCATTAATACCGATGCGCAGGCCCTTGAGACCTCCATGGCGCCCTACAAGGTCCAGATAGGAAGGAGCATCACCCGGGGGCTCGGGGCCGGCTCCAAGCCCGAGGCGGGCCGGGACTCCGCCTTGGAGGACAAGGACGCCATTGCCGAGGCCCTGGACGGGGCCGACATGGTCTTCATCACCGCCGGCATGGGAGGGGGCACCGGCACCGGAGCGGCCCCCGTGGTGGCGGAAATGGCCCGGAACACGGGCGCCCTGACCGTCGCCGTGGTGACGAAGCCCTTCTTCTACGAGGGCGGCAAGCGGGCCCTGAACGCCGAGTACGGCCTTGCGGAGCTTCAGGGGAAAGTGGACACCCTGATTGTCATCCCCAACGACCGCATCTCCATGGTGGTGGAGAAGGGCACGTCCCTTCTGCAGTCCTTCGCCCTCATAAACATCACCGGCGGGCTTGACCTGGCCCTCTCCGACGTCCAGGAGGCCGCCGCCCCCGTCTTCGACTGCGCCGACGAGGAGGCCAACATCATCGTGGGCGCCGTGGTGGACCCTGACGTCAATGACGAAGTGCGGGTGACGGTCATCGCCACGGGCTTCAAGCAGGAGGAGGCCTCCCCCGTGGAGCTGCCCCAGGTGAAGAAATGGACCGGCATCCCCCGGGAGCCGTCCACCACGAAGGGGTCCGACAGGGTGCTTGCGAAGTCCCTGGAGCTCAAGGCCGAGGAGCTGGCCAAGCGCCACGACCCTCTTGATGTCCCCGCTTTCCTCAGGAAATCCGCACGGCCGGACGTGAGGTCCCTGGTGCGGTAAGTCTGCCTCTCTCTCTTCCCCCCAAAGGGGTCTCCTCTCCCCCGGGAGACCCCTCCCTCCCTTCCCCTGTGGTATCATTTTCACTATGGCATCGGGAGAAGAGCGGGCCTGGGAGCTCCTTGACGCCCTCCAGCCCGAGCAGGTCTCGCGGAGAGCCATGGTCCGATACGAAGAGGAAAACGCCCGTTACGTCCTGCCCTCCCTGGGATGGGAGTTCGCCGTCTCGCCCCCGCGGCGGGAAATCGCGGGCCTGACCCCCGGGGCCGCGGAGCTGCGGGCCCGGACGCGCTACTTCCTGGACGTGAGCATCCTGTGGTACCTGGTGGGCGCCAAGGAGGTCGGCCGGAGCGGCAGGCTCATACGGCCCCAGGACCTCAAGGGGGGACATCATTTCTTCACCGGCACCCACGAGCTGCCCCTCACCCCCTTGGCCATGAAGTACGGCGCCGACAGGGAGGGTTTCCTCGCGCGCGCCCGCTCCCTGGGGGGCCGGCAGGTGCGCTACGGCGACGCCGCGGTAGAGCTTTCCCCCATGCCCCGCATACCCCTCACCGTCATCCTCTGGCTCGGGGACGAAGAATTCCCGTCCCGGGCGGACCTCCTGTTCGATTCCTCCGCGGCGCTTCACGTGCCGCTGGACATAAACTGGTCTCTGGCCATGATGAGCCTCATCGCACTTCTGTGAGCAGGCGGCTCAGGGAGAAGGCCCTCGCGCTTTTGGGGAGGGAGCAGGGCACGGTCTTCAAGGAGCCTGGTGGGAAGCTCAGGGTCTGCCTCCTGTATCCCAACACCTACCGCGTGGGCATGTCCAACCTGGGCATGCAGGGCGTCTACGGCCTTCTAAACGGCCGTGACGACGTCTTCTGCGAGAGGGCCTTCCTGCCGGATGCCGAGGACATGGAGGAGTACGTCCGCACGGGGACGGAGCTTTTCTCCTTGGAGACGCAAACGCCGGTGGGCCGCTTCGACGTGGTGGCCTTCTCCACGGCCTTCGAGAACGACTACCCCAATATCATAAGGGTCCTTCGGCTCTCGCGCATCCCGCCCCGGGCGGAGGAGCGCACGGGACGGCACCCCCTCGTTGTGATGGGTGGCATCTGCGCCTTCGCCAACCCCGAGCCCCTGGCGGAGTTCTTCGACCTCGTCTTCGTGGGGGAGGCCGAGGAGCTTCTGCCGGATTTCCTGGAGGCTTGCACAAGGGCGGAGGGGCGGGAGGACCTTCTGCGCCGGGCCGCCTCGGGCATCCGGGGCGTCTATGTGCCGCGCTTCTATGCCGTGGACTACGGCCCCGGTGGGCTCATCGCACGAAGGCGCATCCTCTGGGAGGGCGCCCCCGAGACGATAGAGAGGCGCTTCGTCCGGGACTTCTCCCGGTGCGCCCTCCGGCCCGTCGTCATCACGCCGGATGCGGAGTTCGCCTCGATGTATCTCCTGGAGGCCCAGCGGGGCTGCCCCTGGAACTGTAACTTCTGCCTGGCGGGCCACGTCTTCAATCCCCCGAGGGTGAAGGCCCTGGACGCCGTGCGGGCGGAGGTGGAGGAGGCCCTGGCGAGGGCGCGGAAGGTGGGGCTTATCGGCCCTTCCCTTGCGGACTATCCCCACAAGGAAGATGTCCTCTCCATCCCCGGGGTGGACTTCTCCATCACCTCGCTCCGGGCAAGCCCCCGGAGCGCCGCCCTGGCCGCCCTGCTCCAGGGGCAGCGGAGCATCTCCATAGCGCCGGAGGCCGGCACCCAGCGCATGCGGGAGGTGATAAACAAGAGGATTACGGAAGAGGACATCCTGGAGACGGCCGGGAGCATCTTCTCCTGGGGGGTGAGCCGTCTGAGGCTTTACTTCATGGTGGGCCTCCCCACGGAGAGGGACGAGGACGCCCGGGGCATCGTGCGGCTGGTCACGGCCATACGGGGCCTCTCGGCCAGGGGGAAGATAGTCCTTACCCTTTCCACCTTCGTGCCCAAGCCCTCCACCCCGTTCCAGTGGCATCCCATGGAGGAGATGCGGGTGGTGAAGGAGCGGATGAAGCTCGTCAAGGAGGGGCTGGCCTCCCTCCCCGGGGTGAGCGTCTTTCACGACGTCCCCAAGTACGCCTACATGCAGGGCATGCTCTCGGTGGGGGACCGGAGGACCGCCCGCGCCCTGCTTGCCATTGCCCGGGACGAGGCCCACTGGCGAGGAGCCTCGCGCCGGGCCGGGGTGGACCCGGACTTCTACGCCATGCGCCGGAAGGGCCGGGACGAAATCCTCCCCTGGGACTTCATCCAGGCCGGAGTTTCCAAGGAGCGACTCTGGCGGGCCTACAGGAGTGCTCTGGCTCACGGCTGAGCCCCGGGGGATTATGGTAAAATTCCGACCATGCCGGGCTACGTCGTCATTATCGAGGACAGCGCCAGCATGGCGGAGCTTGAGAGGCGCTACCTGGAGCGGGAGGGGTTCCGCGTAAAGACGGCCTCCACGGGCGCTCAGGCCCTCCGCATCCTGGAAGACGGCGGGGCGCCGGACCTCCTTATCGTGGACTACAAGCTCCCGGACATGTCCGGCGTGGACCTCATGCAGCAGGTAAAGGCCCTGGGCATGGATCTCCCCGTGGTGGTGGTCACCGCCGCGGGCAACGAGCAGGTGGCCGTCAGCGCCATGAAACTGGGGGCCATGGACTATATCGTCAAGGACGTCGCCACCATAAAGCAGCTTCCCGGCACCTGCCGCGAGGTCATCCGCCGGTTCGAGCTTTCGCAGAAGAAGGACCATCTCATGGAGGAGCTGAGGCGGGTGAACACCGAGTTGAAGGCCGCCAACGTCCGCCTGGAGGACCTTTCCCGCAAGGACGACCTCACCGGCATCTACAACCGCCGCTACTTCACCGAGCGCCTGGGCTACGAGGTGGCCCGCTCGGGCCGTTACCGCACTCCCCTTTCGATGGCTTTCTTCGACCTGGACCACTTCAAGGTGGTAAACGACACCCACGGCCACGGCCTGGGCGACCAGGTGCTCATCCAGTTCGCCGGCGTCATCCGCGACCGCATCCGGCAGACCGACGTGCTGGCCCGCTACGGAGGGGAGGAGTTCGCCGTGCTCCTGACCGACACGCCCGTGGACCGGGCCCGGGCCCTGGCCGACGACCTCCGGGAGCTTATCTCCCGGGTGGAGTTCGGCACGCCGGAAACACCCGTGCGCCTCACCACCAGCGCGGGGGTGGCCTTTCTTGACGAGGGCATGACCCGCGAAAGCCTCATCGAGACCGCCGACAGGAGCCTCTATCAGGCCAAGCAGGCGGGCCGCAACCGGGTGGCCGCCGTGCAGGTGGAACCGGCGGGAACGGACGGGGGGATTTAAGCGCAAGGGGGGAGGGAGTCCCAACTGCGACCAAAGCCAGAAATGGCGTTTCTCTTCGTCGATTCAAGCGCTTACGGCATCCTCAGTATTCCGTTGTGTCATTAAAGGCCCTTGTCACCTCTCTCATATGGGGGATAACAGCTCTCTCTGCTTGAAATGCCATGCCTGGTAGTTGAGATGCTTCGTTCTCAGCTTCCTTCCGCGATTCTCTACTTTTGGTATTATTGTGATGATGTCAACTGTTAATCCTGACGCCGGAGGATTATAATTATTTAATGCCCACGGCATTGAGGCACGGGGAATACAGATTTTACTTTTACAGCCATGAGATCAACGAGCCGCCGCATATTCACGTTGACCGGGAGAATTTGTCGGCGAAGTTCTGGCTTGAGCCTGTCGGCCTGGCAAGAAATTTTGGCTTCAGTCCGAAGGAGCTCAGAAAGGTACAATCGCTGGTCGCGGAGCAGAAATCGAAATTGATGGAGGCCTGGCATGGGTATTTTGGCACTGGGGGCTGACGAGAGGGTCAAGGATGTACAAATCACGGAAGAGTCGTTGAGGGTTGACCTTATGGACGGGCGCACCATAACAGTGCCTCTGGCCTGGTATCCGAGGCTCCTGAACGCCACGCCCAAGCAGCGGAACAACTGGCGGATTGCCGGCGGCGGTTATGGCATCCACTGGCCCGACATAGACGAAGACCTGAGCACCGAGGGGCTGCTGCGCGGGGCTCCCGC
>JARRLN010000045.1 GCA_037386965.1 Nitrospirota bacterium | reverse complement strand
CTCGCGCTTTATCAGGACCGGCTTGACCGTCTCTGCGACGATGCCCTTTGTATCGTTGACCTTGAGCTTCCTGAAGAGGAGGTCGAACTTCTTCTCCAGCTCCTCCACGATGGGTGCCTTGACCTCGGGCGGCAGGCTCCACCACTGTTTCTTGAACGGGCCGAGCCCTTTCTTCCTGGTCTTGTAGATGAACTGCTCGTCCGTCCAGTCTTCCTTCTTCTCCTTGGCGAATTCCGTCTCGATGAACTCGTAAATCCGGTTCCGGAACTCCGCGGGGAGGGCGGGGTTGTCGTAGAGGATGTTCTGGAAGCCCGTGGCCAGGTGCACCTCGGACGTCCCGGTCTCGGGGAAATTGTGGAAGGCCTCCTCCGGGAGGGTGGAAGCTCCGTGCTGCACGCAGCCGGAGAGGCCGTAGTCCTTGCGGGCGATCTCCGAGAGGGTCCTGAGGGTGTCGAAGTCTATCTTCACCTTGGCCAGCGTGCCGTCGGGCAAAACGACGCCCCCGTGGGCGGTGCCGGTCTGCACGCTCAGCTTGCTGAGCCCCTTGCCCCTGGTGTGCTCCTCGTTGAAGCCGTCCAGGTATGTCCTGAGTTCGTCGGGGTCGCTGTTCTTGCCGCCTATCTCCCCTATCTCTCCGCCGATGGAGATGGTGATGCCCTCGGGCTCTATTTCCCTGATGTAATCGGCAAAGTGCGCCGAGGTGTGGTAGTTGGGGTACTGCTGCTCCTTGAGGGTGGGCTGGGAGAGGTCCACCAGCGTGGAGGTGTCGATGTCGATATTATAGAAGTCGGCCTCTATGGCCTCCCTGATGAGGTTCCGCAGATAGGAAGTCTCCTTCTCCGGGTCGGTGGAAAAATACTTCCTGACCACCTGGAAATGGTCGCCCTGGATGAAGACCGGGCCGGCGAAGCCTTCCTTGATCGCGGCGGCCAGTACCACGGTGGCGTACTCCAGGGGCCGCTGCTTCGTGTAGCCGATTTCCGAACGGGCGATCTCGAAGATGAAGGCCCCCACGTTGTTCCGTATGGCCGTGCGGAAGACGGCCCGGGCGGTGTCATAGGTGAGGCCGCGGATGTTTATGGCCGGAACGGTAAAGCCGGGGTACTTCTTGCCCATGTGCTCGTACAGCTCCTGGATGGAGGCCGGTATGGCCCCCGCCTGCTTGCAGGCTTCCTTGAGCAGGGTGAGCTTGGCGTTTCGCTTCTTCTCGTCCGGCTCGAAGACGGCGTCGTGGATGAGTCCGTCCATGGCATCTCTGAGCTTGGCCGCATCGGGCACCTTGACCGAGCCCTCTTCGAGAGCGAGTAACTCCTTGAGGTCCATTCCCACTACCTCCTTTTGGATTTTCAAAGGGTTGCGCGTCTCGCAAATAAAAGCTGCTTCGAGCTTTACCCCATTATACTTCCTCTAAAAGGAAAAGTGAACCAAAGGTTCGCGGGCGGAGCGGCCGTTGCCGGCCCCCCGGGGAAGAAAGTATAATCGAAGGATGAGAACGCTCTCTCTGGGGTTCTCCCCCTGCCCCAACGACACCTTCATCTTTTATGCCCTTGCCCGGGGAAAGATACCCGGCAGGGCCCTGGCCTTCCGGCCCGTGCTCGAGGACGTGGAGACTCTCAACCGGATGGCCCTTCGGGGCGCACTGGACCTGACCAAGGCCTCCTTCGGGGCGCTGGGACTGCTGCGCGAGCAGTATGTCCTGCTCCGGTCGGGGGCCGCCCTCGGGCGGGGATGCGGCCCCCTCGTGGTGGCCCGCGGGCAGGTTGCCATGGATGCTCTGAGAGGGAAAAGAATAGCCGTGCCGGGAGAGCACACCACGGCAAACCTCCTCCTCCGGCTCCATGACCCGGCCCTGGCCGAGAACGCGGCGTCCATGCCCTTCCACCGCGTCATGGAGGCCGTGCGGGACGGAAAGGTTGAGGCCGGGGTCATCATCCACGAGAGCCGCTTCACCTATCCGTCCTATGGGCTAGTCAAGGTCCTGGACCTGGGCGAGTGGTGGGAGTCGGAGACGGGGCACCCCATCCCCCTGGGATGCATCCTTGCCCGGAGGACCCTGGGTGAGGAGGCCGTCCGCTCCGCGGAGGACATGATAAGGGAAAGCGTCCGGTACGCCTTCGAAAACCCGGAGGCGGCCGCCCCGTACGTGCGGGAGCATGCCAGGGAGCTTGACCGGAAGGTCATCGCCGAGCATATCGGCCTCTACGTCAATGACTACACGGTGGACCTCGGCCAGGAGGGGAGGGCCGCCGTGCGGGAGCTTCTCGGGCGGGCCGCGGAGTGTGGCGTGGCCCCTCCGTCGAGGAGGCCTCTTTTTCTTGATGAGGCCTGACCCGCCTCCGGCCCTGCCGGCATGACCGGGCGTTCCTTGAGCGGGCAGGGAGTTTCTGTTACAATCAATACTGAATACTTATGCAGGCTTACACAGAAACCCGACACGTTTTATCAGAGACGGCATCCATGTTCGAGGGAACCACAATACTCTGCGTGAGAAGAAACGGGAAGGTTGCCGTGGGCGGCGACGGCCAGGTCACCATGGGCAATACGGTCCTGAAGCATAACGCCCGGAAGGTCAGGAAGATGTACGACGAGAGGATCGTCACCGGCTTCTCGGGCGCTACGGCCGACGCCTTCACCCTGTTCGAGAAGTTCGAGGCCAAGATAGAGGCGTACAGGGGGAACCTCCGGCGGGCGGCCGTGGAGCTTGCCAAGGACTGGCGGACGGACCGCATACTCAGGCGCCTGGAGGCCCTTCTTGTCGTGGCCGACCTGGAGCACACCTTCATCATCTCGGGCAACGGCGACGTCGTGGAGCCCGACACGGGCATAGCGGCCATCGGCTCGGGCGGCTCCTTTGCCCAGGCCGCCGCAACCGCCCTGTACGAGAACACCGACCTGGATGCCAGGGGCATCGTCGAGCGCGCCATGAAGATAGCCGCCGACATCTGCATTTACACCAACGCGAATATCGCCATCGAGGAACTGAATGGATAAACTTACACCAAGAAAGACAGTGCAAGAGCTTGATAAATATATCATCGGCCAGGACAAGGCGAAGAAGGCCGTGGCCATCGCCTTGCGCAACCGGTGGAGGAGGCAGCACCTCTCTGCCGACCTCAAGGACGAGGTCCTGCCGAAGAACATCATCATGATAGGGCCCACCGGCGTGGGAAAGACCGAGGTCGCCCGGCGTCTGGCACGTTTGGCCGACGCCCCCTTCATGAAGGTGGAGGCCTCCAAGTTCACCGAGGTGGGCTACGTGGGGCGGGACGTGGAGTCCATCATCCGGGACCTGACGGAGATTTCGGTCAACATGGTCCGGAGCGAGCACACGGCCCGGGTGCAGGAGCGGGCGGAAGCCCACGCCGAAGACAGGATAATAGACACCCTTCTGCCCCAGCAACGGGGGCCCGTGGTGACCGAGGAGGAGCGGGAGCGGTACGCCCAGACCAGGGAGAAGCTCCGCGCGCAGCTCCGCGAGGGGAAGCTCGAGGACAGGTACGTGGAGGTGGATGTCCACGAGAAGGTCATGCCCTTCGGCGTCATCTCCAATGCGGGGATGGAGGACATCGAGATAAACCTCAAGGAGATGCTGGGCGGCCTTCTGCCCAGCAGGCCCAAGCGCAAGAGGGTGAAGGTCAGCGAGGCCCGCAGGATCCTCACCCAGGAGGAAGCCAACCGGCTCATCGACATGGACAGGGTGACCCGGGAGGCCGTGGAGAGGGTGGAACAACTGGGCATCGTCTTCCTGGACGAGGTGGACAAGATAGCTACCAGAAACAGCGGGGGACACGGCCCGGACGTCTCGCGGGAGGGCGTGCAGCGGGACCTTCTGCCCATCGTGGAAGGCTCCACGGTAACCACCAAGCACGGGCCGGTCAGGACGGAGCACATCCTTTTCATTGCCGCCGGGGCGTTTCACACGGCCAAGCCCTCGGACCTCATCCCGGAGCTCCAGGGGCGGTTTCCCATACGCGTGGAGCTGGAGCACCTGGGCAAGGAGGACTTCGTACGGATACTGACCGAGCCCTATAATGCCCTCATCCGCCAGTACAGGGCTCTCCTTGCCACCGAGGGGCTGGAGGTGGAGTTTACGGAGGACGCCATCGACGAAATCGCCTCCATCTCGGCCACGGTCAACGACAAGGCGGAAAATATCGGGGCGCGGAGGCTCCACACGGTGATGGAGAAGCTCCTCGAGGACGTCTCCTTCGACGCGCCGGACAACCTCTCGGGCAGCCTGGTCATAGACAGGGCATACGTACGGGAGAAACTCGGCGATATCGTGAAGGATGAGGACCTTAGCAGGTACATACTCTAAGGCCGGCCTCTTCCTGTTCTTCGCGGCGCTTGTCGCCGCCTGCTCCACGGCCCCCGTGCGGCAGGGGACCCGGGACCTGGGCGTCTGGACCGCCTCGTGGTACGGGCCGGGCTTCGATGGAAACCCCACCGCCTCGGGCGAGCTGTACGACATGAACGCCCTGACCTGTGCCCACAAGTCGCTGCCCTTCGGAGCGCGCCTCATGGTGACCAGCCTCAGGACGGGCCGGTCCGTGCAGGTGGTGGTCAACGACCGGGGGCCCTTCGTGCGGGGCAGGGACCTGGACCTCTCACGGGCCGCGGCCGAAGAGATAGGCCTCATCGGGCCGGGGACGGACCGGGTGCGGGTGGTCTACGTGGGGCGGGACCTCCGCTACAGAAAATACATCAAGGGCGGGGTCGCCGGGGCGGAGCCCTTCTATGACGGCCCCTACACGGTCCAGGTGGGCGCGTTCAACGAGCGCTCCAATGCCGCCCGCATCAAGGAGGGGCTTGAGTTCAACCATAAAAAGGTCCACGTCACGGTGACGTGGCTGGACGGCAGGCGCTTCTACAGGGTGCGGGTGGGCAAGTTCGGTTCGGAGCAGGAGGCCCTGCAATACGCCCGGGGGCTTGCCGACGAAGGGTATGACGCCCGCATCGTGCCCTTCGAAAGCCCCATCTAGAACCCGTCTCAAACAGGTTCCGGTGTTTTTTCTCCGTGCGTTCCGTGCATAATAGTTTAATCCGCGTGCTGCTGGTTGTCGTGTCCGGCCCGGCCGGGCAAGCCGGAAGTCCGGAAAAGGCTGGATTCGCAATGACGGGGATGTCAGGCGATGAGTTACGGATAGAATAATGATACTTATTGCACGGAACCGAAACTAAGGCCGTGATGGAGAAAATCAGAGAGAAAGTGCTCTCCGGCGGGAGGCTCACCGGGGAGGACGCCCTGGTCCTCTTCGAGAGCCCCGACATCTTCACCCTGGGCTCCCTGGCCGCCGGGGCCGCCCGCAGGCGTAACGGCAACCGTGCCTTTTACGTGCGCAACGTCCACGTCAACCCCACAAACATCTGCGTGAACCGCTGCCGCTTCTGCGCCTTCAGCCGCTCCCGGGACGAAGAGGGGGCCTATGAGCTTTCCATCCCGGAGGTGCTTGCCAGGATAGAGGCCGCCATGCCGGTCTCCGAGGTGCACATCGTGGGCGGGCTTCATCCGGACTGGCCCTTCGAGCACTATCTCCACATGCTCCAGAGCATCCGGCGGGCGTTCCCTTCGCTTCATATCAAGGCCTTTACGGCGGCCGAGGTGGACTACATGCACCGGATAAGCGGCTTGAGCCTGGACGCGGTGCTCCTTGGCCTGAGAGAAAGCGGCCTGGGTTCGATGCCCGGCGGCGGGGCCGAGATATTCTCCCCCGAGGTCCGGGGCCGTCTCTGTCCCGAGAAGCTCACCGGCCAGAGGTGGCTTGAGGTCATGGAGGCCGCGCATCAAGCGGGAGTCAGGACCAACGCAACCATGCTCTACGGCCACGTGGAGAGCGCCGCCCACAGGGTGGAGCATCTGCTGGCCCTGCGGGAGCTTCAGGACAGGACCGGCGGGTTTCAGGCCTTTATTCCCCTGGCCTACCACCCCGGGGGGACGGACGTGGGCCGCGGGCCCTCGGGGCTCGACGACCTGCGGACCATCGCGGTGAGCCGCCTTGTCCTTGACAACTTCGCCCACATCAAGGCCTACTGGGTGATGCTCGGAGAGAAGATTTCCCAGGTGGCCCTGCTCTTCGGTGCCGACGACCTGGACGGGACCGTCATCGAGGAGAAGATAACCTACGCAGCCGGGGCCGGGAGCCGCCGCTCAATCACGGAGGACGAGCTGGTGGCCCTCATCGGAAAGGCGGGCCGGGAGCCCGTGGAGCGCGACTCCTTCTACCGGGCCGTGGCGGCATGAGGCGGCTCAGGAAGCAGGAGGGCCTGCGGCTTCTCAAGGAGGCGGACCTCCTTGAGCTCGGCCGCCTGGCCGATGAGACGAGGGCGGAGCTGCACCCCGGGGGCAGGGCCACCTTCGTCGTCGACCGCAATATCAACTACACCAACGTTTGTGTGAACCACTGCCGTTTCTGCGCCTTCTGGCGTGACGAGGGCCATCCCGAGAGCTACGTCCTCGACGATACCGAGGTGCACAAAAAGATAGAGGAGACCCTGGCCCTGGGCGGCACGCAGATACTCATGCAGGGAGGGCTTCATCCCGGGCTTGCAATCGGGTACTACCTCGACCTCCTCAGGGGCATCAAGGCGCGCTTCCGCATCAACGTGCACGGGTTCTCTCCTCCGGAAATCGTGCACATCGCCGGAAAGGCAGACCTCACCATACGGGAAACTCTCTACCTTCTGAGGGAAGCCGGGCTCGACTCCATCCCCGGGGGCGGGGCGGAGGTGCTCTCCGACCGCGTGCGGGAGGCCCTGAGCCCGCGGAAGATACGCTCCTCCGCATGGCTCCGGGTGATGTGGGAGGCCCACCGCCTGGGAATGCGGACGACGGCCACCATGATGTTCGGCAGCGTGGAGGGGCCCGAGGACATTGTGGAGCACCTGGAGGCGGTCCGGACCCTCCAGGACAGGACGGGCGGGTTCACCGCCTTCATTCCCTGGTCGTTTCAGCCCGGCAACACGCCCCTGGAGGGGCGGGTCGCCCAGGCCATGGCCGTCCAGTACCTGAGGGTGCTGGCCCTGAGCAGGCTCTATCTCGATAACGTCCGGAACATACAGGCCTCCTGGGTGACCCAGGGCCTGAAGCTCGCCCAGGTGGCCCTGCGCTTCGGGGCCAACGACCTGGGCTCCACCATGATTGAAGAAAACGTCGTGGCCGCCGCCGGCGTGAGCCACCGCGTCCACAAGGACGACATGGTGGCCGCCATCCGGGGCGCGGGTTTCGTCCCCGCCCAGAGGGACACGTATTACCGATTGCTCAGGTCCTACTGAGATGCTAAGATGAAAGATGCGAGGAGGGCCGTATGGCAGAGGAGCTGTATGACGTCATCATCATAGGGGGAGGGCCGGCCGGCTTGAGCGCGGCCCAATACGCCGCCCGGTCGAACCTGAAGACCCTGGTGCTGGACAAGTCACATACGGCCGGGGCCCTGGCCTATGCCCACCGCATAGAGAACTACCCGGGCTTGAGGGAGCCCCTCACCGGAAAGGAGCTTCTGGACATCTTCCGCGAGCAGGCCCTGGGGTTCGGAGCCCGGTACGTGCCCGACACGCAGGTGATAGGCGTCTCCCTGGCGGGCGAGGAGAAGGAGGTCTTCACCATGGAGAAGTCCTTCCGGTCCAGGACCATAATCATCGCCACGGGCTCCATGGGGAGAAAGCCCGCCATCCAGGGGGAGGCGGAGTTCCTGGGCCGCGGGGTAAGCTACTGCGCCATATGCGACGCGGCCTTTTTCAAGGGCAAGACGGTCTGCGTGCTGGGGGAGTCGGAGGAGGCCGTCAAGGAGGCAGGCATGCTCACCCGGTTCGCCGAGAAGGTCTACCTCATGGCGCCTTCCACGAAGCTCCGCATCGGCGAGGACCATCCGGCCCTGGAGGCCCCCAACCTGGAGGTGCTCACCGGGCACAAGGTGCAGGCCATCGAGGGCAACGAGGCCGTGCAGGGCGTGCGCGTGAAGGACGCCGGACAGAACGAAAGGTACATCGAGCTGGACGGCGTTTTCGTCTACATCCACGGCAGCAGGCCGATTGTGGATTTCCTGCAGGGCAGCGTGGAGACCACCGAGGAGGAGTGCATCGCGGCGAACAGGCTCATGCACACCAACATGCCGGGGGTCTTCGCCGCCGGGGACGTCACCTGCACGGAAGTCCGGCAGGTGGTGATAGCCGCGGCCAACGGGTGCGTGGCCGCTCTTCAGGCGGAGAAGTTCGTCCACCAGAGGCGCCGCACCAGGTACGACTGGAAATAAGGGGGAAGGTCCTCATGGAATTGCCCGAGTACGTAACCGTGGAAGAAGTCCGGAGGGTCTGCAGAGAGCTGGCCCTGAGGGACTGGACCGCCATGGAAAAGCCCGACGTTCGGGCCGAGGAGGCCCGCACTCTTTTGAAGGAGATAGGTGCGGATGGCATGGGCGTGGACCTGGAGGACTTCCGCGCGGGGCTTGAGGTGGAGCTCGAGCACGGCTTCATGTACCCCGAGGCCAACGTTACCAACAACCATCCGGTTCTCACCGCCAGGATAGTCCTGGCCCACCTGAAGGAGACCCTGGACTACTACAAGCGCCTCGAGGTGGCCGAGCTGGAAGGGGACCTCCTGAAGGCCATGCGCAGAGGGGATGCCGGGCGGGCCGCCTCCCTTCAGAAGGACCTGGTCAGGGCGCGCTACGTTCTCCAGCGCTCGGAGGCCGCCGAGCTGGGGGAGCTTTAGAACCTATCTCAAAATCGCTTTCGGCTCAACCCCGAAAAGTCTTGTGACTTTTTGGGGACCCCTGCAAGAGGCCCAAATGGCGGCATACGGCGTCCTGAAGGGAAAATCGTCCTCAACGCAACGCTGCTGCGCCTCCGGGCGATTTCCCCTTCCCTCCTTGTCTGCCGCCATTTCTTCTCTCTTTCGCTTCGAAATCAATTTTGAGATAGGTTCTAGCTTTCTCCTCGCTCAGGGAGTTTCCGCTGCCGGGGGCTCCAGCGTGTTTATCCTGTGGGCGAGGCAGCCCGCGCCGAAGCCGTTGTCGATGTTCATCACCGCGATGCCCGGCACGCAGGAGTTGAGCATCGCGAAAAGGGCCGTGAGCCCTCCCAGGCTCGCTCCGTAACCCACCGACGTGGGCACGGCCACGACGGGCCGGGAGGTGAGTCCGCCCACCACGGAGGGGAGGGCGCCTTCCATGCCGGCCACCACCACCAGGACCCGGGCCTCTTCGAGAGCGCCTCTTTTCTCCATGAGCCTGTGGATGCCCGACACCCCCACATCGTAGAGAGTTTTCGTCCGGCTTCCGAGGAACGAGGCCGTAAGGGCCGCCTCCTCTGCCACGGGGATGTCGGAGGTGCCCGCAGAGACGACCAGCACGGAGCCCGTCTTTGCGGCCGCCTCGCCGGCCATGATGAGCCCGGAGGCTCGATGATAGGCGGCCTCCTCCATGCCGAGCTTTTCAAAGACTTCCGGAGGGGCCTTCGTCACCAGCAGCCGCCCGCTCTCCCGGTACATGGCCCGGGCAATGGCCACGGTGTCTTCCGCCCTCTTTCCCCTGGCCAGGACCACTTCGGGCACGCCCTGCCTCAGGGAGCGGTGGTGCTCCAGGCGGGCGAAGGCGAGGTCCTCGTAGGGGAAGTGGCGGAGCCGCCTCATGGCCTCCTCCACGTCGACGGTGCCCTCCGCCAGGCTCCGGAGGATTTTTTCAAGGCCCTCCCGGTTCATCAGAACTCGGCTTTGGGCAGCCGGGTCATAAGGGCCGTGACCGCCTCCCGGGGGTCTTTCTCTTCGTAGAGGACCGCATGCACCTGCTCCACGATGGGCATCTCGACGCGCTTTTTCGTGGCCAGGGCATGAGCAGCCCGGGTGGTGCTCACCCCCTCGGCCACGGCCGTCATACTCGCGAGGATTTCCTTGAGTTTCTCCCCCTGGCCGAGCCTCCGGCCCACCGTGTAGTTCCTCGACTGGGTGGACGTGCAGGTAAGCACCAGGTCCCCGAGGCCGCTCAGCCCGAAAAAGGTCTTCTCCTCGGCCCCCATGCACACCCCGAGACGGGTCATTTCCATCAGGCCCCGCGTGATGAGGGCGGCCCGGGCGTTGCTGCCCAGGCCCAGCCCCTCGCTGATGCCCGCCGCCACGGCCATGACGTTTTTGAGGGCACCGCCCAGCTCTGTCCCGATGACGTCATGGTGGGTGTAGACCCTGAAGTAATCCGTCGTGAACAACTCCTGCAGCAGGAGCCCCACGTTCCGGTCCCGGCAGGCGAGCGTTACCGCCGTGGGAAGGCGGCGCACCACCTCGGAGGCGAAGCTCGGGCCCGACAGGGCGGCCGCGGGCAAGCCGGTCATCTCGTGGACGATGCTCGTCACGGTCTGGAAGGTCTTGTTCTCTATCCCCTTGGATGCGCTTACGACGACCGCGTTCCTCTCGATATGGGGGCGGGCCACCCGCATGACGGACCGCACGAACTGTGTGGGCACCACGCTGACGACGTAGCGGGAGCCCCGCAGGACCCGCTCAAAGTCCGCGGAGGCCTTGAGGCTCCTGGGGAGCTCCACCCCCGGGAGGAAGACGCTGTTGACGCCCGTCTGGCTGATTTCACGGGCAAGGTCCTCTTCGTGGACCCAAAGGGAGACGTCATAGTCCTTTTCGGCGAGAAGCTTGGCCAGGGTGCTCCCCCAGCTTCCCGCACCCAGCACGGCGATGTAGCTCAACCCGAAGCTCCTTTCTTCTCTATTCTGGCCCAGGTGTCCTTGAGCGTGGCCGTCCTGTTGAAGACAAGAAGGCCGTCGGCGCCTACGTGGTCCACGCAGAAATAGCCCAGCCTCAGGAACTGGCACCTGTCACCCGGACGGGCCTCCCCGAGCGAGGGCTCCACGTAGCAGGAGGTGAGCACCTCAAGGGAGTGGGGGTTCAGGGCCCGCGTGAAGTCCTCCCCTTCACCCTCGGGCTCGGCCTCGGTAAAAAGGTGGTCGTAGAGCCGCACTTCCGCCGGCAGGGCGTGGGGGGCCGAGACCCAGTGCAGGGTCCCCTTCACCTTGCGCTCGGCCCGGGGCGCGCCGCTTCTGGTCTCGGGGTCATACGTACAGTGCACCTCGATGACCTCCCCGGTCTCTTCGTCTTTTACGGCCTTCTCGCAGGTGATGATGTATGCCCCCTTCAGCCGGACCTCCCGCCCCGGGACCAGGCGGTGGAATTTCTTCGGGGCCTCCTCGCGGAAATCGTCCCGCTCGACAAAAAGCTCCCGCGAGAAGGGCGCCGTTCTGGTCCCCATGGAGGGGTCTTCGGGGTTGTTGTCAAGCTCCACATGTTCCACCTTGCCCTGGGGATAGTTCGTAAGGACCACCTTGAGGGGCCTGAGCACGGCCATCACCCGGGGGGCGCGCCTGTTGAGGTCCTCCCTCAGGCAGTGCTCAAGGAGGGCGATGTCCACGACGCTCTGGGCCTTCGATACGCCGATGCGCTCGCAGAAGGTGCGTACGGCCTCGGGCGTGTACCCCCGCCTGCGGAGGCCCGAGATGGTGGGCAAGCGCGGGTCGTCCCAGCCGCCGACGTGGCCCTCCGAGACCAGCCGGATGAGTTTTCGCTTGCTCAGGACCGTGTGGCTCAGGTTCAGGCGCGCGAACTCTATCTGTTTGGGATGGTAAACGCCCAGGGCATCGAGGAACCAGTCGTACAGGGGACGATGGTCCTCGAACTCCAACGTGCAGATGGAATGGGTGATGCCCTCCAGGGAGTCGCTCTGGCCGTGGGCCCAGTCGTAGGTGGGATAGATGCACCACGCATCCCCGGTCCTCTGGTGGGAGACCTTGAGGATGCGGTACATGACCGGGTCGCGCATGTTTATGTTACCGGAGGCCATGTCTATCCTGGCCCGAAGCGTGCGGGAGCCGTCCGGAAACTCCCCGGCCCGCATCCGCTCGAAGAGGTCCAGGTTCTCCTGCACCGTGCGGTTTCGGCAAGGGCTTTCCTTGCCCGGCTCGGTGAGGGTGCCCCTGTAGCGGCGTATCTCGTCCGCCGAGAGGTCGTCCACATAGGCCTTCCCGTCCTTGATGAGTTTCAGGGCGAACTCGTAAAGCTCCGCGAAATAGTCCGAAGCGTAGAAAAGCCTCTCACCCCAGTCATAGCCCAGCCACCGGACGTCCTCGATGATGGACTCCACGTACTTCTGCTCTTCCTTCATGGGGTTCGTATCGTCGAACCTCAGGTTGCACAGGCCGCCGTGGCGCTGAGCGAGGCCAAAGTTCAGCACGATGGACTTCGCGTGCCCGATGTGCAGGTAGCCATTGGGCTCGGGGGGAAAGCGCATGTGCACCCGCCCCCGAAAGGTCCCCTTTTTCAGGTCCTCTTGCACAACCTCTGCAATAAAATTCGAGGGAGCGGTCTGTTCGGGAGTTTCCATCTTTCCGGCGGTCAGGGTTTTTCTATCCGGGAGACAGCCTTGTCCAGGCGCCTGAGTGCTTTCTCCTTGCCGACGACCTCCAGGACCTCGTAGATGCCGGGGCTTTCCGTCCTTCCCGTCACGGCAACCCTCACGGGCTGGGCCACCGCGCCCATCTTCACGTCCCGGCTGAGCATGACGCCCTTGAAGGCGCGCTCAAGCCCCTCGTGGGCGAAGGGCTCCACCCCCTGGAGGGCGGTGCGTATCTCCTTGAGCACGGGGAGGGTCTTTTCGGTCAGGAACTTCTCCGCTGCCTTGGTCTCTACCTCCACGTCCTCGAGGATATAGTACCGGAGGGACCGCGCCAGCTCCACCAGCGTCTTGGCGCGCTCCCTCAGGGTCTCTATCGCCCGGGCCAGCCACCGGGGGTCAAGCTCGGCGTCCTCCGAGATGGTGCCGTCCTTTATGAGGAAGGGGCGGACCAGCCTCGCCAGCTCCTGCACGGGTGTCGCCATCACATGCTGGGCGTTCAGCCAGAGAAGCTTCTCGGCGTTGAAGACGGCCGCCGAGGCCCCGACGTTCTCGAAACCGAAGAGCTTGACGAGCTCCTGGCGGCTGAAGACCTCCTGGTCTCCGTGGGACCATCCGAGCCGGGCCAGATAGTTGACCAGGGCGTCCGGGAGATAGCCCTGGTCCCGGTAGGCCACCACGGAGGTCGCGCCGTGCCGTTTGGAGAGGCGCTGCCTGTCGGGCCCCAGTATCATGGGCAGGTGGGCGAAGACCGGCACGTCGTAGCCCAGGGCCCGGTAGATGTGCAGCTGCTTGGGCGTATTGTTCAGGTGGTCGTCGCCCCGGATGACATGGGTGATGCGCATCTGCACGTCGTCCACCACCACCACGAAGTTATACGTGGGGGTGCCGTCGGAGCGCATGATGATGAGGTCGTCGAGCTGGCTGTTGTCGAAGCTGACGTTGCCCTTCACCATGTCCTTCACAGTGACGATGCCCGCCTCGGGCATCCGGAAGCGCACGGTGGGCGTCCTGTCGGGATGGGCCTCCCCGAGGTCGCGGCAGCGGCGGTCATAGACCGGGGGGCGGCCCTCCAGGACGGCCTGCTTCCTGCGGTCCTCCAGCTCCTCGGCCGTGCAGTAACAGTGGTAGGCCTTGTTTTCCTCAAGAAGACGGTCCACGGCCTGGCGGTAGATATCCATGCGCTCGGTCTGGCGGAAAGGCCCCTCGTCCCAGTGGAGGCCGAGCCAGCGCATCCCCTCCAGTATGGACTCTATGTACTCCTCGGTGGAGCGGCTCCGGTCCGTGTCCTCGATGCGGAGGATGAAGGAGCCTTGGCTGCTCCGGGCGTAGAGCCAGTTGAACAGGGCCGTCCGGGCCCCGCCTATATGCAGATGCCCGGTGGGGCTCGGGGCGAAACGGACTCTCACCTGATTCATGGAGGAACCTCCCTTTCGAGGGCTCGCAACACGGCCCCAGTCCTTTGAGGAACCGGGGCCTTCAATACAATTGCCTAGGCAGACTTGTCCCGTCCAACCGGGAGACCTGCCTTCAGGGCGGAGAAAACCAAAGAAAAACGAACATCTAAGAATATAACAAAACGGGCGGATTCACGCAAGAAAACCCGGGGAGGGGAGGCAACGGATGGAGGTGCAAAAGGGACTGCGAAAGGCGTCACGCCCGGGCCGGGGTCGCCCGGAGGATGAGAAATGTCCGGGTCTCATCCGTGGGCCGGAACCGCTCGTCCCCCCGGTGGCCCACCACCCAGAGGATTTCTCCCTCCCGGGTGGTCACTATGGGGACCGCGTCCCGCTCCTCCCGTGGAACCTTGGCATCCACGAAGAAGTCCTGGAGCTTCTTCGTCCTGCCGAAACCCAGGGGCAGAAAGGAGTCCCCGTCCTGGCGGGGACGCACCGTAAAGGGGCCTGCCGCCTTCCCGACGTCAAAGACGGCGGAGTACCTGTAGTCGGGCTCGAAGGAGGGCTTCTCATGGGATACGGAGGCGGCGATGACCAACCCCGCCTCCCCGAGGAGGACTTCACCCCCGGCCTCCAAGGAGTATGTGCCCAGGCGGACCGGCTCCTCCGAGGTCAGGAGCACCGTGCTGTACTTCTTTATCACCCTTACGCCCCCGGGCAGATGCACCCGGTCCCCGGGCAGGCCTTCCTTCAGAAGGGTGATGATGTCCTCCACGTGGGGGAAGCCGATGCCCCGGAGCCCTCGCGTCTCGTCGATGGCCCTTCTGAGGACGCGCCTCAGGATGACTTTCTCCATCGCCTCCAGGGGCGCCAGGAAGAGCTCTATGGAGGTGTCCGTCTTCCGGGAGATGAGCTTCATCAGAGCTTTGGTCACCAGGATGGAGAAGTACCGCTCCTCTTCCCGGAAGACCTCGGCCGTGTGGGCCAGGGTGCGGGAGAGGTCGGGGTTTATCTCCCGGAGAAGGGGCATCACCTGCACCCGCAGGCGATTTCTGAGGTAGTCCAGCTTGAGGTTCGAGGGGTCTCGTATGGGGACGACCTGCCGCTGGGAAAGGAACGCCTCTATGTCTTTCCTTTCGGTCTCGATGAGGGGGCGGATGAATTGTCCCCGTACGGGGGCAATACCGGCCAGGCCGGTGGGGCCCGAGCCCCGGAGAAAACGCATGACCATGGTCTCGGCCTGGTCGTCCAGGTTGTGGCCCAGGGCGATGAGCCGCGAGCCCGTCTCGCGGGCCTCTTCTTCCAGGGCAGCCAGGCGAAGCCTCCGGGCGGCGTCCTGGATGCTCAACCCGTGCTCCCTGGCGAAGGGGCCCGCCTCGACGTTTCTCACCGAAAAAGGCATGTCCAGCCCGGCGGAAAGCTCCCGGGCAAAGCGTATCTCTCCCGGTGTCTCTTCGGGCCGCAGGCCGTGGTCGACGTAGAGGGTTCTCACGGAGAGGGAGAGCTCCGGGCTCAGCTCCTTGAGGACCATGGCCAGGCAGGTGGAATCGGGTCCTCCGGAGAGCCCCACCAGCACCGTCTCTCCGCCGGAGAGCATGGAGAACTTGCGGATGCTCCGGCGTACCGCCTCCGGAAGGTCCATCAGGCGTCCCTGACGACGACGCCCCGCTCGCGCAGGAAGTCCTTTGCCTCCTCGATGGTGTATTCCCTGTAGTGGAAGATGCTGGCGGCCAGGACGGCGTCCGCCTTGCCCTCCACGAGGCCCTCATAGAGGTGCTCGAGGGAACCCACCCCTCCGGAGGCGATGACCGGGATGCCGACGGCCTCCGAGACCGTGCGGGTCAGTCCTATGTCGTAGCCGTCCCTGGTGCCGTCGCGGTCCATGCTGGTAAGCAGTATCTCCCCGGCCCCCATCTCCTCCATGTGCCGGGCCCATTTCACGGCGTCGATGCCCTTGGGTCGCCGCCCTCCGTGAGTGTAGACCTCCCACGAGGCCTTCCCCTCTTCGGGCATGAGAGAGCGGTCCGCCATCCACTCCGGCGGCTCTCCCTGCGCGCCCCGGCACCCCTTGGCGTCTATCGCCACGACGATGCACTGGCTCCCGAACCGTGCCGAGGCCTGCCGGATGAAGGGGGGGTTTTTGACGGCCGTCGTGTTGATGGCGACCTTGTCGCAGCCGGCCTTCAGGAGGGCACGGATGTCCTCCAGCGTGCGCACGCCCCCTCCCACGGTGAGAGGCATGAAGATATCGTTGGCCGTCCGCCTGACCACGTCGATGATGATGTCGCGCTTCTCGTGCGATGCCGTGATGTCCAGGAAAACAAGCTCGTCGGCGCCCTGCTCATCATAGAAGATGGCGTTTTCCACCGGGTCGCCGGCGTCCCGGATATTGACGAAATTGACCCCCTTCACCACGCGGCCGTCGCGGACGTCAAGGCAGGGGATGATGCGCTTGGCCAGCACGCCTTACCCCTCCTCCGTCGGGGAAGAGGTGGCGACCCTGATGGCCTCGCCGAGCTCCAGGGTGCCGGCATAGATGGCTTTCCCCGTGATGGCGCCCCAGATGCCTCCGGCGTCCCTGAGGGCGACGATGTCATCCAGCGAGCGCACGCCTCCAGAGGCGATGACGGGCACGCCGACCGAGGCGGCGAGCTTTTTGGTTGCAGGCACGTTGGGCCCTGCGAGCATCCCGTCCCGGGAGATGTCGGTGTAGATGATGCCCCCGGCCCCGGCAGCCTCTGCGGCCCGGGCGAATTGGACGGCCTCGTGCTCGGTCACCTCCACCCAGCCCCGCACGGCGACTTTTCCGTCCCGGGCGTCTATGCCCACGAGGACCCGGCCGGGATGGCGGGAGCAGGCTTCCCGCACGAGATCGGGCCTCTCGGCGGCCACCGTGCCCAGGATAACGCGGTCGATGCCCAGGGAGAGAAGGAGCTCGATGCGCTCCAGGTCGCGGATGCCCCCGCCCAGCTCGAGCTCGGCCCCCACCGCACCCCGGATGGCCCGCACGGCCTCGAGGTTCTTCTGCTGGCCGGTGAAGGCCCCGTCCAGGTCGACGATGTGGATGAGCCCGGCCCCGTCTCTCTCCCACGCAAGGGCGGTGGCCACAGGGTCCTCGGAGTAGACCGTGGCGTCCTCGGCCCTCCCTTGCAGAAGCCGCACGCACATGCCTCCCTTGAGGTCTATGGCGGGGATGACAATCATAACCTTTACTATAACAAATGCCGGAGCGCTTTCGCCCTTCGTAAGGGGCGGAAAGGCTGCGTTTTCCCTAGCCTTTCTGATACAATGAAACAATGAGAAAAATGCTGAAAGGCTTCTCCGGCTTCGCGGCTTCGGCACTTCTGCTTTTCCTTCTGGCGGCCTCTGCCCGTGCAACTCTTCCCGCTCACGAGAAGTTCGTATTCGACCTCAAGTGGCTGGGGCTTACGGCGGGCACGTCGGTCATGGAGATACAGGAGACGGGCGACGGGGTCACGCTCTCTTCGGTGGCTCGCTCGGCCAATTGGATAAGCGTCTTTTACCCGGTGGAGGACCGGGTGGAGAGCCATCTCCAAGGGGAGGAGCCCTGGTATCCGCTGAGGTATCGGCTGAAGGCGAGGGAAGGGAAGCATCGGAAGGACAAGGAGGTGGTTTTCCTCCGGTCCGAGGGCAAGGCCCTTTACATCGACCACCTGAAAGGGGAGAAGCGGGAATACGAGATGCCCGAGGCCATCTACGACCCCCTTTCGGCCCTCTATGCCGTCCGGCAGGCGGAGGAGGAGCTCACACCGGGGACGTCCTTGTTCATTACCGTCTTCGACAGCAAGAAGGTCTATGACCTGGAGGTCCGGGTGCTCAAGCGCGAGACCGTGACGGTGCCGGCGGGGACCTTCAAAACCGTGCTTCTGAAGCCGGTCATGAAGTCCGAAGGGATATTCGTCTCCAAGGGCGATATCCTCATCTGGGTCACGGATGATGAGAGGAGGGTGCCGGTGAAGATGAAGACCGAGGCTCCCGTGGGCTCCATCGTGGCCGAGCTGATGGGCGGGGTCTTCTGAGGGCGCCTCCCGGTTGACTTCGGACGCGGGGAAACAGTAGTATTTTCATATCCGACGGGCGATTAGCTCAGCGGGAGAGCGCTGCCTTCACACGGCAGAGGTCGTAGGTTCGAAACCTACATCGCCCACCAT
>JARRLN010000044.1 GCA_037386965.1 Nitrospirota bacterium | reverse complement strand
CTCCCGGAGGAGCTCCTCGGGGCTTTCGAGGGCGAAGGTCCGGGAGGCGATGCCCGGGTGTGAAAAGACCTTCGTGAGGACGGCGCGGCTCCTTTCGCTCAGGGAGCGGCCGAAGTGCTCCATGAGGAACCTCCCCGCCTCCTCCTGGCTCAGCCTCAGGGGCGGGACCGCCGTGCCCACCGAGACCAGGTGGGCACGGGCTTGCCTGCTGCTCATGCCTTCACCCCGAGGAGCCCGAGCCCCCTGCGGATGGTGCGGCTGTACCTCCAGAGGGGGGGCCTCATGCCCAGGGCGAAGGCCGCCCTGTTTATGAGGGGCAGGGCCGAAAGGCCTATGGACTCGCTTCCCGTGTAGTTCATGTGGCGTGACAGTTCTTCCCTCACCGCCCCGAGGAGCCATCCGGGGTCAACCTGAGGGGAGCAGTAAAAGACCGGTTCCAGCATGTCGCCGGCCCGGAGGGTGAGGACACCCTCCTTCCGGGCAATCGCCTCGAGCCCGGTCCCGGGGTATATGCGTACCCCGGCCTGGATAAAGGCCGCATCCCGGGGACGTACGTATTGCCGGGCGAATCGAAAGGTCTCCTTCACCGTCTCCATGGTCTCCCCCGGCCCCCCGAGGAGGAAGACCCAGAGGCAGGGCAGCCGGTGCCGATTCACCACCTCGGCCGCGCGTACCACGTCGCGGGCGGCAAAGCCCTTGTCCATGCCCTCAAGGACCCGGTCCGACGCGCTCTCCGCCGTCACCCCGATGCTTGAAAACCCGGCCTCCTCCATGGCATCGAGAAGGGGGTCGTCCATCTGCAGGGGGTTCATTTCCACGCTGTGAAGACGCGTCTCGTGCCTCCCGCGGGCCAGCTCTCCGAGGACGGCCATGGCATGGGCGTAAGGGAAGTTAAAGACGTTATCCGTAAACTCCACGTCCCGGAAACCCTGCCTCCTCAGGCCGCGCACGGCCTCAAGGGCCGCTCCGGGCTCCATCAAGCGGTAGCTCATGCCCTCCAGCTTCCGGTAGGTGCAGTACACACAGCGAAAATGGCAGCCCAGCTTTGTTTGAAGCGGTGCTGCGGCCATGCTCCGCCTGTATGCCCTAACGTTCACCCAATCGCCGTAGCGGGGGACCGAGAACCCTCCCGGCATCCTCCGGGTGGCAAGGGGGTTCTCCCTTACCTCTCCGCCCTCCAGCCAGGCCACCCCGGGTATCTTGCGCGGGGAGCCCCCTTTCTCGATGCTCCCGAGAAGGGCCGGAAAGACGGCCTCCCCCTCGGTCGGGACCACCCAGTCGACGCCCGTCCGTCGAAGGAGCTCCCCCGGCATGACGCCGGCCGCGGCGCCCCCGAGGACGACGGGGGCGGGCGTGGCGGTCCGTATCTCTTCGATGAGGGGCCCGAGCTCTCCGGGGTAGAAAAGAGGGTTTTGCATGTCGTTGTTGTCGATATTCCTCAGGGAGATGCCTACCACCTCCGGTGCCGTTCGCCCGAGAGCGCGCCGGAGAGCCCGACGGGGGTTTCTCTGGAACATGAGGTCCAGCATCCTCACACGGTGTCCGGCCCGCCGGGCCGCCTCCGCCGTAAGACACGCCCCCGCCGGCAGGACCGGGGCGGGGTGCGCGTTACGGTTTGCGCTTATGAGGAGCACATTCATGAAGAGATATCCCGCGAAAGAGGCTTCCCGGCCAGGGAACGGTCCTTCGGGGAAACGGGGTTTGCCATAACAAGAGTCTACCGCACACCGGGGGAAGTTGGCTATATGCCCTTCTCCGGCAAGTAAGGGCGGACTTCACGCGGCTGATGGGGACATCGTGATGGTTCCCCAGCAGAAAGCCCCGAGGTGCACGGGCCTGGACGGGCCCGGCCGGAAGGCTCCGGGCCTTGAGAGACGACCTATCCGCAACGGGTGGCCGCTCATGAAGCCGTCCTCTTACAATAACCCGCCCTCTGCCTCGAGGGTGCGAGGCAGAGGGGGGCCGGGCCGGTCAGCGGATATTGTACTTCTTTCTCATCTCATTAACGAGTTCGAAGGCGGTGGGTTTGCAGGTGCCGCTATGCATGCCGCTACAGACGAGGAGGGCGTCCTTCCAGTTGGCGCCGGTGTCATCGGGCGCGTCGAGCCTGGTGACGTCTTCGTACTTGCAAAGGTAGTATTCGGAGTGTTTGGACAGCTCCTCGTTGAGCTTCCGGAGAAGCTCCTCCTTTGAGATGACCTGCCGTTCTTGCATCGCTCCTCCTTTCTCTTGAACTGGACTCCTACATCCATTATGAGACGATGCATGTGAATGTCAAGGTTTTCGGCAATGCCGGCCCGTGCTAAGATGTGCCCATGGCAGGGCAAGGAGAGCGAAGCGCCCTCGGCCAGGGCGCCCGCCGCACCCGGGACGTCCTGACGAGGATGAAAAAGGGCTCCTCTGAGGTCCCGCACGCCGTGAAGCTCTCCCACGCCCATAGATTCTTCTTCAGGCCCGTAAAGCCCTACCACGTGGAGCGCACCCTCCGGAAACCCGGCGGATGGTCCTTGTTCACCCCCTTGGAAGTGTACGAGGATGGCGTCCTCTGGACGGCTGCCCATGTGCAGGGGCATCTGGCGGGGTTCCGGCTTCGGGCGGCGGGCCGCCCGAAGGGGGACGCCCTCCTGGCCGACGTGTTCTTCCGGAGGGGTGCGGCCCCCGGGCGGGACGCGGTTCGGGCGTGGCTGGAACGAAAGCTTGCCGTCCGGCAGGACCTTGGGCCGTTTTACCGGATGGCCGTGAAGGACCCCGTCCTCTCCCTCGCCGTCCGGGACCTCCGCGGCATGCACGACACCGGCAGCGGCTCCCTCTTCGGGGAGGCCGCCCTGGCCATATTGCTTCAGATGGCGCCCCTCAAGCGAAGCGAGGAGATGATGCGGTGCGTTATCAGAAATTATGGCGACCCGGCCCGCTTCGACAAAAAAGAGGTCTATGCCTGGCCCAGGGCCGAGCGTATCGCTGTCCTCCGCCCATCGAGCATCGGCCGCCGGTGCCGTCTGGGTTACAGGGCGAAGAACCTGGTCTCCCTTGCCAGGGCCCTGGGCAGAGGCTTTCCCTCCCTGGAGGAGCTTGAGGAGCTTCCCCCGGAGGAGGCCAGGGCGCGCCTCATGGAGCTTCCCGGCATAGGGGGCTATTCGGCCGACATCATCATGGGCGGCTTCCCCATAGACGCCTGGAGCGCCGAGGTCTTCAGCGTCCTCTTTTTCGGCGAGGAGGACCTGAGGGGCAGGGAGGCCGTGGAAAAGGTGAGGGCCGAGGGCGAGCGGCGGTGGGGAAGGTGGGCATGGATGGCCTTTCTCTACGTCGTCCACGACCTTGAAAACCTCTCCCGGGAGCTCGGGGTGTCCCTGCGCCTTCAGTAGCTCAAAACGCAACATAAAGGAGGACGGGCCTGCACTAGGACCAATATGTTGTGTTTCGGGTATTCGCCGCTCCTTGACTTCACCGGATGGCGTTCATTAATATAACGGGTTATCCGAAGCCCTCAGGGGGGAAGTGTCATGAAGATAGCCATCGGGTGCGACCACGCCGCCGTGGAGATGAAGGACGCGGTAGCGGCCTTGCTCACGGCCTCCGGGCTACATGTGGAGGACATGGGGACCAGGGGAAAGGACTCCGTGGACTACCCCGATTTCGGTGAGCGGGTGGCCCGTGCGGTGGCCTCGGGGGAGGCGGACAGGGGCATTCTCATCTGCGGCACCGGCATTGGGATGTCCATCGTGGCCAACAAGGTGCCGGCGGTCCGGGCGGCTCTTTGCAACGAGCCCCTGAGCGCCCGCATGAGCAGGCTTCATAACGACGCCAACGTCCTGGTGATGGGCGCCCGCCTCATCGGCCCGGCCATGGCTGCCGATATCGTGAGGACATGGCTCGAGACCCCCTTTGAGGGCGGAAGGCATGCGCTCCGCCTGGAGAAAATAACACGCATGGAAGGAAAGGCCGGCACGCATGGACCTTGACACACTGAGGGCCCGGGACCCCGAGGTCTACGACGCCATCGTCCGGGAGACCAGGCGAGAGGAGGAAAAAATAGTCCTCATCGCCTCGGAGAACTACGCGAGCCGGGCGGTGATGGAGGCCCAGGGGTCGGTCTTCACGAACAAGTACGCCGAGGGCTATCCCGGCAGGCGCTATTACGCGGGCTGCGAGTACGCCGACGTGGTGGAAAACCTGGCCATCGGGCGGGCAAAGGAGCTCTTCGGCGCCGAGCACGTCAACGTGCAGCCCCATTCCGGAAGCCAGGCCAACATGGCCGCCTATTTTGCCGTCCTCAAGCCCGGCGACACCATCATGGGCATGAGCCTGAGCCACGGCGGGCACCTCACGCATGGAGCCACGGTCAGCTTCTCGGGCACCCTGTACCGGAACGTGCCCTACGGCGTGAGCCGCGAGACCGGGACCGTGGACATGGAGGACGTGAGACGGCTAGCCCTGGAGCACAGGCCCCGGATGGTCGTGGTGGGGGCCAGCGCGTACTCCCGCATCATCGATTTCGAGGCCTTCGGCGCCATAGCCCGCGAAGCGGGGGCCTATCTCATGGCCGACATCGCCCACATAGCGGGCCTCATCGCCGCGGGAGAGCATCCCTCGCCCGTGCCCCACGCCGATTTCGTCACCACGACGACCCACAAGACCCTGCGGGGGCCGCGCGGGGGCATGATCATGTGCAAGGCCGAATACGCCAGGGCCGTGGACAAGCAGATTTTCCCCGGCATCCAGGGCGGCCCCCTGGTGCACGTGGTTGCGGCCAAGGCGGTGGCCTTCCGGGAAGCCCTCTCCCCGGAGTTCCGGGAGTACCAGAGAAGAGTCGTCCGAAACGCCAAGCGGCTGGCTTCGGAGCTTGTGGCCCGGGGTTTTCGGGTCATATCCGGAGGGACCGACAACCACCTGATGCTCATCGACCTCACGAACAAGGGCATTACCGGCAAGGAGGCCGAGCAGGCCCTGGACAAGGCGGGCATCACCGCCAACAAGAATTCCGTTCCCTTCGATGAAAGGCCGCCGGCCGTCACCAGCGGCATCCGCCTGGGCACCCCCTCGGTGACGACCCGGGGCATGGGGGAGGAGGAGATGGCCCGCATCGCGGAGCTCATCGACGAGGTCCTTCAAAACGGCCCGGATGACGCAAAAATGCAAGGATACCGGGAGCGCGTCCACTCCCTCTGCCGGCGTTTCCCCATCTACCGGTCATGAAGTGCCCCTTCTGCGGACACCACGAAGACAAGGTCATCGACTCGCGGACCAGCAAGGACGGGGCCGCCATCCGCCGGAGGCGCGAGTGCCTCGCATGCGAGCGCCGGTTCACCTCCTATGAGCGGGTGGAGGAGGTGCTTCCCCTGGTGGTCAAGAAGGACGGCAGGCGCGAGCCCTTCGACCGCGAGAAGATACTTGTCGGGCTGGCCAAGGCCCTTGAGAAGCGTCCCGTGGACGTGGAGGCACGGGAGCTGGCCGCCGACGCGGTGGAGCGAAAGTTCCTTTCCCTGGGGCTCAAAGAGGTGCCCAGCTCCCAGGTGGGAGAGGAGGTGATGGAGTGCCTGAAGGACCTAGACCAGGTGGCCTATGTGCGGTTCGCCTCGGTGTACAGGGATTTCAAGGACGTGACCGAGTTTCTGGATGAGCTGAAGACCCTTCTGAAGCCCGGCAAGTACGGGCCCTCCTGAGCGCCCGGAAGGCTCACGGGCTGCGCGCATTTTCGCTTCTGGGGCACCCCGGGCGTATTGACTGCGTTTCGGCCTTTCTGCTATACTCATGAGCAGGAAGGTATTGTTTTTTATTGGTTATTTGGGGAGTGGTGTAAGGGCAACACGGCAGACTCTGGATCTGCTTATAGGGGTTCGAATCCTCTCTCCCCAGCCACTGCCTTCATAGTCTTTACGTGTGACGGTCCCATCGTCTAGTGGCCTAGGACGCAGCCCTCTCAAGGCTGAGACACGGGTTCGAGTCCCGTTGGGACCACCATTAAAAATCAAGGGGTTACGCCGCCAGCGCTCCCCTTTCCTTCTTCACTGTCACCGGAATGTAACCATCCCCTTTCAGCACCGGCAGGGACACTTATGCCACGCCGTTCCAACAAACTTCCCTCCGCCAGATACAGCTCGATGAGAGCGATGCGGTAATTGACTACCGCCTCCACCTCGGCAATCCGGCTGGCCAGCAGATCGCGCTGGGCCTGAGCGACCTGAAGCGCGGTGCTTGTGCCAACATCAAAACGGTCCTCTTCCGCTTTCAGGGTCTCTTCCTGAAGGATGCGGGTTGCCCTGGTGGCCGAGATCTGCTGGCGGGTGCGCTCCGCCTCGTTGACGGCGAGCCTCACGTCAAGCCGGACGACTTGCTCCAGGTTCGCCAGGGCCTCAGCCGCCTGGCGTCGCGAGGCGCGCCCGGCTAGGTGCCGGCCCTCCGCGGCCCGGTTACCTACGAAATGGCTCAGGCGCACGCCCGCCGTGAAGTCATACGTGTTGCCCTCCATCGCGCGGAATGACTCCGAGAAACTGTCGGCAAAACCTGTCTTTCCCAACGCGATGAAGAGATCCAGCCTCGGGAGGAGGCCGTTTCGGGTGACAATGGTTTCGAGGCGATTCTGCTGGAGGCGCAGACGGGCCTCTTTCAAATCCGGACGCATTTCCTGGGCGAGGTCCAGACGGTCAGCCAAGTCCGAGACAGGCTGCGGATTGATGCCGGGCTCGCTTGTTGTGTTAACGGAGTAGTCCAGCCGGCCCCCGGGGCCCGGGCTGATCAACCTGAGAAGCTGCAATCTTCGCTCCTCCAGCAGGCTGCGGGCGTCTATCAGGGCCTGCCTGCGGCGGGCGACTTCGGCGCGCGCGGCGGCTGCCTCTATCTCCGGAAGTATGCCCACCTCGATCCGAAGCTCGACCTCATCGCGCTGCCTGACCGCAACCTGCAGCGACCGCTCGAATATTTCTATTTCCTTCTTCGCCAGCACATAATTCCAGTAAGCCGTTTCCGCGTCGGCCACCAGCGCCTCGGTGAAACCCCTGAGCTCGTGAAGGCTGGCCACCGCATCGAGCTCCGCCTGACGCACGCTCGCGAGGTTGACCGCGGGCCCGAACCCCCGCAAGAGCGACTGCGTGATGCTCAGCCCCAGCCGCGCACTATGCTGCTCGGGAGTGCGGTTTGAGGCCGTACGCTCCTGCTCCACCGCGGCCTCCACCGTGGTGCCGGTGGGCAGCGCCTGTCTGACTCCGGCCGCTGCGCTGGTGTCGCTTCCTTCCACGTCGAACTGCGTGCCTGTTGAGCGGGCGGTCTGGGTGGCGCGTTCCTCGGAGTAAGTGAGTTCAAAGAACAGTTCGGGGTCGAAGACGCCCCGTTCGATCTGCTCGAAGGTGCCAGCTATGACGGGGCCGAGCTGGCGAACATGGAGATCGCGATTGTTCCGAAGAGCCAGCATGATGGTCTGTTCCACCGACAGTTTGAGCGGGCCCTCCTCGGGCATTGAGAAGGCCGGTTCCCGGGTCACGCCCGGTTCGGGAATGTCGGGTAAGTCCGGGGGACGTGCGGTCTCTTTGCGAAGCTGGCGGTCGAGGCTCTGCTCAAAAAAGCCCCAGCGGTCCGGCCGAGCGCACGCGCCCGCAAGCAACAGGAAAGCGGCCGCGAGCACAAGCGGTTTCATGTGATCCTCCCGCCTTTCTCCTTCGGCTCCGGATGGAAGAGCGAGTAGACAACCGGTATCAGCACCAGAGTAATCAGCGTCGAGCCGGTGAGCCCCCCCACCACGGCCCTTGCCAGCGGTGCCTGGGCGTCGGCGCCCTCGCCGATGCCCAGAGCCAGCGGAAGCAGCGCCAGTATGGTGGTCAGAGTCGTCATCAGGATAGGCCTCAGCCTCCGGCGTCCCGCCTCGGCGATAGCCTCCTCGACGCTCATGCCTTCGCCGGTGAGGCGTCCGGCCTGGTCCACCAGCAGAATGGCATTGTTGACGACTATTCCGCCGAGCATGATGCATCCGATGTAGGACTGCACGTTGAGCGTGGTTCCGGAGAGAAACAGCATGACCAGCACGCCCACCGCCGCGACCGGCACCGAGAGCATCACGACGAGGGGATCGCGAAGCGACTCGTACAGGCAGGCAAGCACCATGTAAACGAGTACAAGCGCCAGCACCAGAGAGATGAGCAGCTCCCCGAACGCCTTCTGCTGCTCCTCGAAGTTTCCTGCCACTATAAGGTCATATCCCACTGGACGGGGTATCGCGGCCAGCAGGGCCTGCGTGTCGGAGGCCACGGAGCCCAGGTCGCGCCCAGCGACGTTGGCTGTGACCGTGACCATGCGCTGCTGGTCCTTGCGGTCGATAACCAGGGGGCCGCGGCTTGACTCGGTTGTTACGAGATTCCGAAGGGCCACCTGCTCGCCCGACCCGGTGGTCAGGGTGAGGTTGAGTATCTCATCCAGGGAGCGCTTCTCGGCATCCTTTAGCTTTACCAGGATGCGGTAGGAGTTGCCCTCCGCCCTGTACTCCCCTGCCTTGGTGCCCGCCACTGCGGTTTCGAGAATCCTTGTCACGTCGCGCGCGCTCAGACCGAGGTCAGCGAGCTTGTCGCGGTCCACGCGTATCTCGTGCTGGGGAACGCCTGCCTTGCGACTGGTCTGGACATCCGTGATGCCCGGGACCTTCCCGATCTCCGAAGCCACCCGGTCCGCCAAGGCGTCGAGGGTTTCCAGGTCGAATCCACGCACTTCCACGGTCAGCCCCTGGTCGCCTCCGAGAATCCGGTCCAGAAGGAACTGGCCCTGCGGCGCCCGAACGCGAACCTCCATCCCCGGGATCTCGCCGGTGAGCCGGCGGCGTAAGACGTTAGCGATCTCTTCATTGGACCTCTTCCGCTCGGTCGCGGGCGAAAGGGCCAGGCGGAGTTGGCCCTCGGAGGCAGCGTCCGGCCGCCACCCGGTTGCCCCCACGCTTGCCACCGACGATGTCATTTCCGGCACCAGGGCATAGACTATCTCCTCCATCCGCCGTGTCTGTTGGTCAACCAGTTCAAGGCGGGTGCCGACCTCCATCTCTCCCGTTACCCGTACCTCGCCCTCGTCGCTTGGCGGCAGGAACTCCGTGCCGATGAACGGGAGCAGAAGCAGGCTTGCCCCCATTACAAAGGCGGCAAGGAACACCGTAAGCAGACGGTGGTTCAACGCCCACCGGAGGAGGTCACGGTAGTGGACATCAAGGTTTCTGAAGGAGGCGCCAGCGGTTTCAGAAAGGCGCTCCATCACTGCCCACCGGGCTCCGCGCGCCTCCCCGGGGCGTCTCATAAGCTTGGAGGAGAGCATCGGCACCAGGCTCAGGGATACCATGAGGGAGCAGGACAGGGCGAACACGATGACGTAGGCCAGTTCCTTGAACAGGATGCCGGAGACGCCGCGCACGAAAATGAGCGGCAGGAAGATGACAAGCGTGGTCATGGTGCTCGCGATGATGGCGGACCTGACCTCCAGTGTCCCTTGCACCGCAGCTGTAGCCGGATGTTCTCCGGCCTCGTCGCGCCGCCTGAAAATGTTCTCCAGCACTACGATGGAACTGTCCACCATCATGCCCACTCCGAGGGCCAGCGCACCCAGGGTCATGAGGTTCAGCGTGAAGCCTCCGAAGAAGATGAGCGTGAAGGTCGCGATGACCGAGATGGGGATGGCCAGCGAGATGACCAGTGTGCTCCGCAGGTTGCGGAGGAAAAAAAGCAGCACCACGATAGCCAGAGCACCGCCGTAGAGGACCGAGCGGGCCACGTTGGCTATCGAGCGCTCGATGAAATTGCCCTGGTTTATGACCGGGATTATTTTTATCTGGGGGAATGCAGCGTTGACGGCGTCGATCTCGGCGAGCACACGCCTGGAGACCTCCACGGTATTGGCATCTGCCTGCTTGCGGATGGCCACCCTGAGGCCGCGCTCTCCATTTACGCGGACCAGGCGCCTCAGTTTCTCGTAAGTGTCGGAAACCTCTGCGATCTGCCCCAGAGTAACCGCAGCTTCCTCACGTTCCTCGATGACCGTGTCCCTGATCTGGGCGAGGCTCGTGAACTCCGCCGGCGCTCGCAGGGTGACTTCGTATCGGCCCTGCTCTATCTTTCCTGCGGGAAGGTCGAGGTTGGCGTCGCGGACCGCCTGGAGCACCCGGTCCAGAGGCATCCCCAGAGCGTTGATTCGGTCGGGGTCCAGCTCTATCCGGACCTCCCGGTTGAAGCCACCCCAGAGGTCCACCTGGGCCACTCCGGGAATGCGGGCGAAGCGATAGCGGATCTGATCCTCGATGAGCTTGGTAAGCTCCACGGGGTCCAGGTCGCTCGAGATGCCCAGGATGACGACCGGGAAGGTGGCGATATCGAACTTGCGCACGCGGGGCCGCACGACATCTTCGGGCAGCTCGTTTATCTCGTCCTCGAGCTTGCCCTGGACATCCAGGGCGGCGGTGTCTATGTCGGTGCCCCAGACGAAGCTGACCCGCACGCTGCTGCTGCCCTCCGAGGACACCGAGGTCATGTCTTCTACGCCGGGCACCGTACCCACGATCTCTTCGATGATCTGGGTGACCAGACGTTCCATGACCACGGGGCTTGCGCCCTCGTACTCTGTGCGGATTGTCAGGGTGGGAAGCTCGATATCCGGCAGGAGGTCGATCCTCAAACGCGTCAGGGAGACCACTCCCAGGACCACCACGATGAGGGTCACCATGGTGACGAAGATGGGTCTTCGTACGCTGAACTCCGGGAGACTCATCCGCCTTTCGCCCTAACGCGAGGGTTCGGCCCCATCGCCGGCAACATCAGAAACGGTGATCCTTGAGCCGTCCTCCACCAGTTGCTGACCCAGGACAACGACACGGCCGGAAAGCCCCTCGCCCCGTATCTGCACCCGCCCGCCATCACGGATGCCCACCTTTACTTCACGCCACGCCACCGTTTGTCCATCCCGGCTCAGTACGAACACACCCGTCCGGTCTCCGCGTCTGGACAGGGCCTGCTCCGGGACGATGGTGGCCTCCTCCACGCGATCCAGCACCGCTGTGGCTCGGATGAACATGCCGGGCTTGAGCCGCTGCTCCGGGTTTCCCACCATGAGCTCTACTCTGGCCTGCCGCGTGGCCTGGCGGAAGACGGGGGCTATGCGGTCTATCTGGCCGGGGAACTCTTCGCCCGGGAAGGCGTCGGTGGTCAGCAGGACCTGCTGGCCGGGTTTCATGCGGGCGTAGTCTTTCTCCGTGACAAATATGACGCCGGTGATAGGATCCAGCTCGACTATCGAGAGAAGCGGCGTGTTCGCCGAGACGGTCTCGCCCTGGTCCACGTGGCGCTCGGCCACAACACGGCGGTCAGCGCCGCTGCGCCAGTCAGCCCTAATCTTGGTGTACCCCAGACGAATCCGCGCGGTTTCCAGCGAGGATTCGGCCCTGGTCACGTGTGCCTCGGCGACTTCCAGCTGGACCTGCTTTGCGAGCTGGTCCGCCCTGGCCGCATCGAGCTGGACCTCGGAGGCCACACCCCGTTTACGAAGAGTCTGAATTCGCTGAAGATCGCGGTTTGCTATCTTAAGGGCGCTCCTTGTCTCTGATAGGTTTGCCCTGGCCACTTCCAGGTCTGCCTTCGCCTGGGCCACAGCCTGAATATACTCGTCGTTGTCGAGCTCCGCGACGACCTGGCCTCGTGTGACGGTGTCGGCCAGGTCCACGGCCAGCCGCTCCACGCGCCCACTTATCTTCGGGGCGACGATGAACCTGGCCCGGGCCTCCAGGGTCCCGCTGAAGGTCCGCCGAAGCTCGATGGGCCCGTGCTCTATTCTCGCCACTTCCACAGGGACGAGAGCGGACCTTCCGCGCCGTTCCTCAGGGCCGCCCTGTCCTCCAGGCCGGCCAAAGATCACCCACCCAATACCCGCGGCCACACCTATCAGCAAGACCACGGCGAGAGGTTTAAAGCGCCTCGATGCCATACCCCCTTATCTTCCTCGCACGTCGTTCGTCGCCCTTCCATCCCGGGTACCTCTTTTCCCCCTCCATGAGGCCCAGGGCCAGCCCGGCGCAATGGCGTCAGCATCCGCGAAAATCCGCAAATTATAGAAATGTCACCCACTGAACGGATGCCCTTTCTCCGAAGACATCGAAGAAAACCGACCTGTTTAATTATACATAATGTCCCGGTTCATTTTGGAAAATCCCACGTTGTGGATTTTGGAGGCCTATGGCTCATCCGGTGGCTCCATGGATTGACGCAAGAAACTTCCACCATTTCGTTGGTCCAGGGGCTATTTATTTCCAGTGCTAAGAATCACTGCTCTTGCGGGTCCGGTAGGCGCGGAGTACTGTGAGGATGTGAGAGGACACAATTCGGCGCGAAAAAGTGGAACCTCCTCTAGTGAAACTCCTCACGACAGGCCGCAGGCATACTGGAGTGCTTCGTTAAATATCTCGTATACTTCATTCGGGTTGCCCGCTAAGCACATCTCAAATCAGCTAAATTTCTTCTTGAATACTTCTTGCTCTAATGCTCTTCTTACAGCCTGTGCAAGCGTTTGTATCTGGAAAGGTTTCTTTATAAACTCAATAATCCCGGCTCTCAAGAGGCCTTCCGTATCGGCGACAGGATACGAGCTCAGTGCAATGATCTTTACGCCGGGCTGTCTCTCGTTAAGCATCTTGGCTAATTCCACTCCTCCTATCTCGGGCATCACAAGGTCCGTAATAATGAGCCCTATTTCCCCGCCATGCCCCTCGAATATCTCCAGTGCTTCTTTGCCGTTATTTGCCGTGGCTACCTCATAGCCCAGGTTGGCCAGCACCCTCTGGACAAGATCACGAACCGCCTCTTCGTCTTCCACGATCAGGATAGTCTCACCTCGCCCCTGGGGGACGGCGACATCCCTTTCCCCGGTAACTCCCTCCAACGCTTCCTTTACGGCGGGAAGATATATGACAAAGGTGGCGCTCTTCCCGGCCTCCGTCCTGACTTCAGTATGCCCACCATGCTGTTTGATGATTCCGTAAACCTGGGAGAGACCGAGTCCTGTGCCCTTGCCCACGTCCTTTGTAGTAAAGAAGGGCTCAAAAACATGGGGAAGAATGTTTGCGGGGATACCTGTACCCGTGTCCTTCACCTCCAGCGCCACCCATTCGCCGGCCGGAGAATCCGTGAGGCTCGGGGTTTCCACATGCTCCGGCCGGTAAAGACGAAACCTCAACTGTCCCCCGCCGGGCATTGCGTCACGGGCATTTACGGCCAGGTTGACAAGCACCTGCTGCATCTTTGTCAGGTCGGCCTTAACCTTGTATTCGCCTGGTTCAGCATCGAAACGGATGTGGATATTTTCTGGGATAGTCCGCCGAATGAACTTCAGGAACTCCTTGACGAAAAGCATCAGGTCCAAGCTCTTGAGCTCTCCAACAGTCTTGCGGCTGAAATCCAGCACCTGCTGTATCAGAGCCGTTGCCCTTTCACCGCTCTGCTGGATTACGGCGACCTCCTCCCGGGCCTTGGGAGGAAGGTCCGAATCAAGCAGTAGCTCGGCATAGCCGGTGATAACCGTAAGGATGTTGTTGAAGTCATGGGCGATCCCCGCAGCAAGCTGTCCCACGGCAGCAAGCCGCTCCTGCGTCTGCATGTTTTCCCTGAGCGCTCGCTCCTCCGTAACGTTTCTTATGACGAACACCACACCACGACCATCCATGGGCCGGCCTGCCACTTCAAAGACCCGAGCATGAGGTCCGCCCGTCTCCACCTCGTGCCACAGTATCTGCGGGGGAGATACCAGCAGTTCTCTGACGGGACGATCCGCCATCTGCTTCAGCGTGTCACCCACTGCCGCACCGGACAGGGTTGTGAGATACTCGACTCCGACATGATTTGAAAAGACGACACGGTCTTCTTCGTCCAGGAGGAAGACTCCCTCCGGCATCCCCTCCGTCACCGAATGAAGCAACTCCAGTTGTTTTTCCTTCTGCTGAAGTTCCGCCTTTCTCTTGGCCCTCTCCTCCGACTCCCTCCGTATGGTCTCCTGGGAGGAGACGACCTCTTCGGTAAGGTGCTGGAACCGTTTCTCGAGGATGACGAGCTGGTCGCCGCGCTCCATCCGCCAGGCCCGTCCCTGTAGCACTCGCTGAGAAAAATCGGAAATTCTATGGGTAAGCCTCTCGATGCGCCTGGCGATGAGGAACATGATGAACGCAAAGGATATGATGAATGCGACCGCCTGTATTGCACGCTGCTGCCTTTCCTTCGAAACGATGCCTCTTGTAAGCGACCGGGCGTCCTCGATCGAAATAAAAGAGGCGAACCCTATGGCCAGATCCGAGGCGCCATAATCGAAAAACCCCTTGCCTGAAACGAGGTAATGGCCCTTCAGGTCATCGAGCAGGGTACCGGGGGGAAGAAAGCCCTCTTCGCTGCTCACCAGGATACGGGGATTTTCCCCGGTTATCAGCGCCACTATGCTATCCCTTGCGGACGCTCCCTGGGAGGCGACCAGAAACTCTTCGTCAAGGGGGCTGGCGAGCATCAAGGTGGCCAGTGCCTCGCCCCTCGAATCCCTCACAATGTCGGAAGCCACGAGAAAAGGCATGCCATCGAGCCTGGTCATGAAGCTTTGGTTGTGGCTCAACTGACGCAAGAGGACCGTGGGCTGGAGCAATGACCCCGGAAGCGGCTCCGGTTTACCCCGGTAGACCTCCCTGACACTTCCCGAGGGGTCCAGCAAAAGGGCGTGACGAACATGTATCAGGAGCCGCAAGGCCGAGCTCCTGGGGAGCCATTCGGGGAGTCCCTGGTAATATTTTATCTCCGGCTGCCCTTCGTCATGCCATTTCTTGCTTTCTACATAGTCGATGAGACGTTTTTGTAAAGCGAAAAGTCTGACTGACTGATTGTACGCCTTGACATAATTGTCGAAAGACTTTCTCTCCTCCAGTGCTTGCTGGCTCAGCATTGTCCTCATATGGGCGTCTAAGGACCGTTGTACGGCAAGGGTCTCAAAGTGGTCCGCCACCAGCCATACTGTAACGCCGACCACAACAGTCACGAGAATCATTTTCGAGGTCAGCGAAATACGATTGAGACCGGGGCTAACTTTATGGACTATACCCATTTCCCTCTAAGCCCTTTACTGCATCTTTCGCCCTTCTATCTCGGCTCTCCGACCAGTTCGTCCCCTTCGAATTTCCATCCGGCTTTCCTGAGTGCGGAGGCCGGGATGATGCCAAACGTGTCATGAAGAGTCTCCACTTTTTCCAGAAGGTAATTCACTAACCTTTGAGCATCCGGATTTTCAACGTGCGCACCTTCCCACGTGGTAATGTTCAAGGTGCGGTACAGCGGGTATTCACCCGAAGAAAGGTTTCCGGAGTCGTTCGGGTCAAGACCGTCAATTTTAAGAACCTTGACCTTCCATCTGTCCTGATAATGGTGCACCATCTGAAAGGCCTCATACCCGATGGCGCCTCGATTTGAAGAAACAAGGGTAATCATATCAGGGATGGTCCCAACTTCTGTCAGTCTGGGGCTGAAAAGGTCTTCGTTGTCCAGAAGAAGCTTCCAGTGGCCGGGCCGTAATTTGCAGTGGAGTCGACCAACTGTCTTAATCGGCAGATTACGCCCTCCAAGTTCGGACCAATGATAAATCTCCCCTCGGAAAATGCGACGGGCCTCATCCATTGTGATGTCGTCAACCGGATTATCCGGATGCACTATGAGCAAAATGGGCTCTATCCCCAAGGTATGGAACCGGAGCCCCGGCAGCCGGTCCTCCTTGCCGGGCGGACAACAAAAGCCGCCAATGTCCACTGACTTGCCCACCAGCCTGCCAGCAGAGATACCGCAGGTGCCCTTAGTGACCACGATCTTCAGACCTTTCTGGCTGGCATAATCCTGAATTAATGGCAGAATGGCGGGGTACAGGTGCTGATCGAGGGTTACAACAAGGTCAGCCTTCTCCACCTGAGTGTCGTGCTCAATGGGCCTTTCCTCCCAACCTTCCGGCATCTCCTGTATCTTGGAAGGGTCGGTGAAGGCTTCACCCCTCAGGCCGTCAGGAGGGTCGGCACTGACTGAGGTGCAAAACGGCAGTGCAAAAGCAAGGCAGAGCATTAAGGCAAACTTCACACCCAGCGCTCTCATTCCCCCATCCCTTGTCTTAGTATATCTCAATCGACCGACCGATTCACATCTCAGGATATGGATTTCTTCCCGCTCGGTGAATTCGGAAAACGCGGGCTGCCACTGTTCCTACTAAAAAGGATATAAAACGGATGCTTCCGTGTTTGTCTCAAGATGTTAATTGAGATTACTTGATATTTAACGCATCAACGCTTGACGACCTCCTCTTCATGTGAAAGGAGATGGTCTGCCTGAATCGGAACCCTCGTTAATGGAAGCCTGAAGTTCTTCGCTAATATCCGCGACCTTACCCCTTCTTTTAGGCCAGGGTTAGTGAGAGTTCCCGCCCGATTTTAGCATCCTCACTCCGCTTTTCGAAAGCCCTTCTGAACGCCGTTGGCGTCATGCCGCCGAGGGAACTATGGGGCCGTTCGGTGTTGTATTCCACCCGCCACCTTTCTGTTTCCCTCTTTGCATCCTGCACGCTCAGGAACCAGTGCGTGTTCAGACACTCGTTCCTGAACGTACCATTGAAGCTCTCGACAAAGGCGTTCTGGTTGGGTTTGCCCGGCTCTATATGGTGCAGGTTCACTCCTCTCATCTTTGCCCATATCAGCATCGCCCTGCCCGTAAACTCGGGACCGTTGTCCATGACAAGCGTCTCCGGCAGTCCCCACCGCCGGGCTATGTGGTCCAGTATCCTCGTTACCCTCTCGCCGATATGCCCGTGTCCGCCTCTATTTCCACGCTCTCCCTTGTAAAGTCGTCCACTATGTTCAGCAGCCTGAACCTCCGCCCGTCGCACAGTGAATCGCTCATGGAGTCCATGCTCCAGCGTTCGCTGGGCTTCGTGGCAGGCTCAAGCGGCGCCTTGCGCTCGTACCTCGGCCCCTTCCTGCGCTTGCGTGGAAGCCGAAGCCTTCCTCCCTGTAGATGCGCTCTATCCGGTTGTGGTTGACGGCCCCAAGCTCATTCCGAATCAGAAGTGTCAGCAGCGGAGCGCCATAGCGAAGCCTCCGTGCGGCCAACTCCTTAAGCCTCTGCCTCAAATGCCCGTCGTCTTTCGGTTTTCGATTGTACTGGTGCGTCGCACGGTTAAGCCCCGCCATAGTGCAGGAGCGCCTCTCACTAAGCCCCTCTGACCTCATGATGTCCACGGCCTCCCTCAGCTGACGGGGCTTCAGTATTTTCTTTCGAGCGCCGCCTTGAGTGCCCTTATGCCCAGGGCCTGCTCGGCAACCATTTGCTTGAGCTTGCGGTTTTCGTCCTCAAGCTCCCTCAGCCGCCTGGCCTCGGACACCGTCATCCCGCCGTATTTGCTCTTCCACCGATAGAGGGTCTGCTCACTAATGCCGTACTTCCTGCAGATGTCGGCTGCCTTGATCCCGGATTCGCGCTCCTTCAGCACCCCGATGATCTGCTCCTCTGTGAATCGCTTCTGACGCATGTTCTCCTCCTTGCCCTGTAGTTTGCAAAAGGAGAACTCTCATTACAATGGCCCAGTTTTAGGGGGTAGGGTCGTAGTTTATAGCAAAAACTGCCTTGCTTGTATTTCAGACGGTCATGAGGTGCCCGGGTTGACATAGGAATTTGCTGGTGATAGCGTTCAAATTAGGAACCGTTCCGAGTAAGCCATAATGAAAAGCGGCATGACTTCAGAGGAAATCAAAAGAAGACTGATCGAGACCCTCAAGAAAAACAACCTCAGGCCACCCGGCAGAGGCTAGAAATTATTGAAGTCCTCTCAAGGGACCGAAGCCATCCGAGTGCCCGAAAGATCCTGAAGACGGTGCGACAGAAGGCTTCTCAGTAAACCGGATACGTTATGAGTATTATGGCTACTGCAAAAACTGCAGGCAGAAACAGAGAAAAAATTTGTTATTTAAATAGGAACTATTCCTATTAAAGATAAGAACAGTAAAGACGGATAGTCTCTTCCAAGGGAACAAAGATACCGCGAGCGTAAGATCAATGCCCGTGACATTAGTAACCATGTAATCAGATGAGAGGAGAAGAAACCATGGAAAAGAAGGAGGTATTAGCATGAAGAACGACGACCGTAAACCCACAACCACCGATGCCGGGATTCCCGTATCCAGCGACGAATACTCGCTGACCGTGGGGCCTGACGGACCCATCCTGCTTCAGGACCACTATCTCATCGAGCAGATGGCCAACTTCAACCGCGAACGGATTCCAGAGAGACAGCCCCACGCTAAGGGTTCCGGGGCCTTCGGACACTTTGAAGTAACAAAAGATGTCAGCGCTTACACAAAGGCTGCGGTATTCCAGCCGGACGCCAAGACGGACACGTTAATACGGTTCTCCACGGTGGCCGGCGAGCGTGGCAGCCCCGACACTTGGCGCGACCCCCGCGGGTTCGCGCTCAAGTTTTACACCAGCGAGGGCAACTACGACATGGTTGGGAACAACACGCCTGTGTTCTTTGTGCGTGACCCCATGAAGTTTCAGCACTTCATCCGCTCGCAGAAGCGCCGAGCGGACAATGCCCTGCGCGACCACGACATGCAGTGGGACTTCTGGACCCTATCGCCCGAGTCAGCCCACCAAGTCACGTGGCTGATGGGTGACCGCGGGATTCCAAAGACCTGGCGGCACATGAATGGTTACTCGAGCCACACCTATATGTGGGTCAACGTGAAGGGCGAACGCTTCTGGGTGAAGTACCACTTCAAGACCGACCAGGGCATCGATTTCCTCACACAGGAGAAGGCCGACCGGATAGCTGGCGTTGACGCTGATTACCACCGCCGTGACCTGTTCGAGGCGATCAAGCGGGGGGACTATCCTAGCTGGACGCTGAAGGTGCAGATCATGCCCTTCGAAGAGGCTGAGACCTACCGGTTCAATCCCTTCGACCTGACCAAGGTGTGGCCACACGGTGACTACCCGTTGCACGAAGTCGGTCGGCTGACGTTAGACCGTAACCCGACCGACTTCCACACCGAGATCGAGCAGGCGGCGTTCGAACCGAACAACCTCGTGTCTGGGATCGGTCCGAGCCCTGACAGGATGTTGCTCGCTCGCCTCTTCTCCTATGCCGACGCCCACCGTGCCCGCTTAGGGGTCAATTACAAGCAGATCCCGGTCAACCGGCCAAAAGTGCCGGTGCACAGCTACAGCAAGGACGGTGTGATGCGGGTTCAGAACGTGTCCGACCCGGTGTATGCGCCGAACTCGAAAGGAGGCCCGCAGGCCGACGGCAGGCGCTATCCTCAAGTGGAGGTCTGGAAGGCAAGCGGTGAGTTTATCCGCGCTGCCTATAGCTTGCGCAAGGATGACGACGATTGGGGCCAAGCCGGCGTGCTGGTGCGCAAAGTCATGGACGATGCGCAGCGCGACCGCTTGGTGTCCAACGTCGTCGGACACCTCAAAAATGGCGTGTCCGAGCCCGTGCTGAAGCGTGCCTTTGAATACTGGCGCAACATCGATAAGGAGATCGGCGACCGGATCGCTAAAGGCGTGAACGCCGACTGATCTTTAAGGATAAAGCCTAACGTGCGCCTAAGCTGCGCATGTAGTCCGTAAGCTTAGGCGCACGTTAGGCCTATCACTTTCTTTCGTAAATCTTCAATAGTTTCAAATCTCAATACCTGCGGATTCGTAGATGAAGTCTTCAGCGGCTTCGATTTCGGATACCTGCGACTTCGCAGGTGGAATCGCGAATCTCAGGGTCTTTATTGCAGGGTGATACTGACGTGAATCTCTCGGATACTCACACCTACGTATAGATCATGGTATAAAAGGATTTAGGAAGGGCAGGAGGACGAACTGCTCACTGGGTGTTAGAACCCTTGTTACTGTCTGTCCCCTGCCTCCCCAAGCCCTGATTAGTTGATTGGGCCTGAGAGCTCTAGTAACGCGGGTGTATTGGCTTAGGAGGCAGCATCCTTCCCTTCAGATAGTGATCAGAAGGAGGTATGGTGACGTGTACAAGCTTTTTGTCGGCGTCGATGTGGCAAAGGACTCATCTACTGGGCATGGGCTTAATGAACGATGCGAAAGCCTCTTTTCGATGGCTTTCCCGATGGATGGTGAGGGTTTCTCAAAGTTGTTCGACCTACTAAAGGACAACTGTGGAGACCTGTCGGAAGTGTTCGTTGCCATGGAATCTACTGCCTGCTATCACGTCAACCTGTTTTCGTTTCTTGCCGCGAAAGGTGTCACCGTGGTTGTCCTTAATCCGCTGCTGGTTTCTAATTTTGCCAAGCTTTCACTCAGGAAGACGAAGACAGACAAGAAAGATGCCCGGACCATTGCGCAATTTGCGACGATCCACAAAGACTCCATTTCTCAGCTATCAGTCTCCCAGGATCTTCAGGAGCTGAGAGACCTCTCAAGGGAGAGGGAGTCTTTGTGCCAGCAGATATCGATAAACAAGACCGAGGTCAAGAGGCTCCTTCAGACACTATTTCCCGAGTTGGAAACGATTTGCAATCTTTCAACCAAGGTGATGCTCGACTTTCTGCAGAAGTTTCCTTCCGCACGCCTGGTGAGTATTACGAAGCCCAGAGCAATCGAAAAGGCGCTGTCCAGAAAAGGCGTAGGGACAAGATTATCTTATACTTCGACGGATATTATACAGGCCGCGCGGACCTCTGTGGCAACACCCAGTCCGGCAAAGGAGATGATCCTGCGGGGGAAGGTCGCTATCCTTAAGCACCTAGGGCAGCAGCGTGACGAGCTGACTCAAGCCCTCACCGAATGCTGTAAATCAATGATGGTTGAGGACCTGGAAATCATTACCTCCATACCCGGGATCAACGGCGGCACAGCGACTAGCTTTCTTGCTGAGATCGGCACAGTACGCAATTTCCCATCATACAGAAACCTGATCGCTTTTGCCGGGATAGACCCAGTAGTGTACCAATCAGGAAAATATGAAGGATCAGGTAGGATCTCGAAGAGAGGTAATCGTCATCTGAGGAGGGTCATCTGGCTTATGACCGTAAACGTGATACAACATAACACCACGTTCGGATCTTATTTCAGGAAAAGAAGAAGCGCCGGGTATCACTATAAAAAAGCGGTACTCGCCACGGCTCACAAACTGCTCAGGGTCATTTTTGCTATGCTCTCACAACGGACTTTCTTTAAAGAAAATGCTCCTTCCGGGGGGATACGATGATATGGGTCTCCCGGCGAAAATCGATCCTGGGGCATCTGGCGAAGTCGATTCTAAGGATAAACTGCCCGAAAAGCTCTTATTGGGAATTCAGGTGAAATTGAACTCGGATATTTCTAAAGTGACGCAATTTGGGGGGACTGTGCATAGTTGACAGTACTCTGCACCTGAAGATCCAATTTCGTTACGAGGACTAGTATCGAAAGGGCGCACCTCAGGGTTTGGGGAACTGTCGAGATTTCTTTCTCACATTAATGGTCACAAATGTCTTCCCAGAATATAGCCGCGCTCGATACGACATTCGCCTACAGTCAGGCGATATCGGAGATGGAAAGAGATGTTGAATACATGTCGTAAGTGTTTAAAAAATCTATGGGCCCGTTCCTCGAACGGGTCGGGGAAAACTCTGAAGACACCGAGCGCTAAATCCTAAGCAAGCCAGATGAAGTAAATCTGAAACTTCTGTTTTTTGGATCAAAGAGTTTCGGTAGAAATGTCAACAATCCTGGAACCTAACGAGGAGCGGTATATGGTTCTCCAGCAATCAGTGATAAGATGTGGGTGTGGCAAGGGTCTCTATGATAAAAGGCGTAGATATACGTGAAAACATCAGGATGTCCCTCGACCCCATAGCTGGCGAGATCATAGAAGCCATCGGCGACAGACGGGTGGTCATAAAGCCAAACTTTGTCTCCACATCCATACAGCTTGCTGCGACTCATGCAGACCACATAAGGGGCGTCCTGGATTGCCTTGGCGAGTTTTACAAGCGAAAAGTAATCGTTGCTGAGGCGGCGGCAGGAAACACGCTTGAGGGTTACAGGAATTTCGACTACCACGGACTTCTCGACGAGTACGACCTGGAGCTTGTGGACCTGAACTGCGGGCCCTTTGAGATGGTCGAAATCGAGGACTCGACGGGGAAGCAGATATATGTGGATGTAGCAAGTCTGCTGATGAGCCCCGACAGTTACAAAATATCAGCAGCAAGGCTTAAGACCCACGACGCCGTTGTCGTTACGCTTTCCATCAAGAACATGGCAATGGGAAGCGTTTCAGGGCCCGACAAGGCGAAGGTGCATCAGGGGATCAGGCAGACAAACCTCAACATAGCGAAGCTTGCCCGGCTCGTCTGGCCTGACCTCGCCGTTATAGATGGACTTGAGGGGATGGAGGGTGATGGACCGAGCTTTGGGGATCCCATCAGCGTTTGGGTCGCCATCTCAAGCACGGACCCCTTGGCAGCGGACAGGGTGGCTTGTGAGGTCATGGGTGTGGATTTCTCTAAGGTGGGTTATCTCAATTTCTGCGAGGGTCTTGGCGAGCATGACATGGAAAGAATTGAGATTGTTGGCACGCCCCTCGCACAATGCATAAAACCCTTCAAGCTTCACAGCTCAGTGGAGGAGCAGTACAGGTGGAAGTGAGCTCCAGGGGTTGGGCAATTCCGCCACCAAGGGAACCCCGTAAGAGCAAGGAGGAGTTCCTCAAGGAAAGGCAGGAGAAGGTAAGATGGCTTGTGAGGCGCGGGTATCTCAGATCGAAGCGGCTGAAGGATGCGATTCTTAGGGTGCCGAGGGAGAACTTCATCCCCCGTCTTTACAGGGACTACGCATATCTTGAGGTTCCCCTGCCCCTCCCCGGCGAGAAGGCCACCATATCATGTCCGCACAGCTATCCCCTCTTCTACGAGCACATGGGCCTTGACGAAGGCCACAGGTTTCTGGAGGTCGGACTCGGATCGGGCTATGGCGCCGCGATAGCAAGGGAGGTGGTGGGGCCTGACGGTCTCGCGGTATCAATAGAGATGGACGCCGTGACATACGAGTTCGGCAGGAAAAACCTCATCGATGCCGGCTACGAGGACATCATTCTTGTGAAAGGCGACGGCGGCCTCGGGTATCCGGAGATGGCCCCCTATGACAGGATCTGCATAACCGCTGCATGCCGGGAGATCCCTCCGCCGCTGATGGAACAGCTCGCGGAAGGAGGAAGGCTCGTGGTGCCTTTAAAGGAATACGGGGTGCAAAACCTCGTCATGCTCGAAAAGAAAAAAGGAGGCGTCAAGAGAAAGACAATCTCCGAGGTATTATACTTGTCGCTAAGGGGAAGATACGGCGAAGACAACCCTTAGATTGAAGGATGGAGAATTGAAGGATCGAAATGTATAACGCGATTGAGCTTGCGGAGAGCACGAGTAAGATCGTGTGCAGGGACAGCCTGAGGAAGTACTACCGCTTCAGGCCTGCGAGATTTTACGGCGGGATCTCCACGGCCGACTGTGTCGGCTGCTGCCTGAGGTGCGTTTTCTGCTGGTCCTGGAACGTCGTTTCAAGGCCGACCGAGACGGGCAAATTCCACAGCCCCGAGGATGTAGCAAGGAGGCTGGTGGCGATAGCCAAGAAGAAGTTCGAGCAGCTCAGGATAAGCGGAAACGAGCCAACCATGTGCAGGGAGCACCTTGTCGAAGTATTGGAGCTTATTCCCAGAGACTATCTTTTTATTCTCGAGACAAACGGAATACTCATCGGTAGCGACGAAACCTACGCTGAGGAGCTCTCGAAATTCCCTCGTCTCTATGTGAGGGTGAGCCTTAAAGGGACCTGCGAGGAGGAGTTCTCCAGGCTAACGGGAGCGGTGCCAGAGGGTTTCGGGCTTCAGACCAAGGCCCTGGAACACCTTGTTAAGCATAAGGTGAAGACGCATCCAGCGTGCATGACAAGCTTTAGCACACAGGAAAACGTCGCGTCCCTCAAAAAGAGGCTTAAGGCGATACACCCGGCCTTTGCGGGCTTCGAGGTTGAGGAGCTTATACTTTATCCAGCCGTCAAGGAAAGGCTTAAGAAGCACGGGATCGAGTACTTTTCAGGCTACAGTCCCGACGACGCCCCGGCCGAACAGATATGATAAAAGAAGCAGTCCTTTACGAAAATCAGAAAA
>JARRLN010000043.1 GCA_037386965.1 Nitrospirota bacterium | reverse complement strand
AGAAGTGCGCTGACTTTCAAGGGTTTTTGTGTATAATTCAGATAGTGACGTTCAAATTAGTGACGTCCAAATGAAGACAAGGTGAGGGAAGATGAAGAAGAAGGCTTTGCTTAAGTCCGAGGTCGAGCACATCGACATCACAAAGTTCAACGCCGAGCCCATTTTGGAGCAGTACGCGAACACGGCCTTTCAGGCGAAGAACCTGGCCCGCGCGGCCGAGATATACGACGCCATGCTGGCCGACCGCGCCTGCTCAGTCGTTTTATGTCTCGCGGGCTCCCTCTTCAGCGCGGGCTTGAAGAAGGCCGTGCACACGATGGTGGTCAACAACATGGTGGACGCCGTCGTGGCCACCGGGGCGATAATCGTGGACCAGGACTTCTTCGAGGCCCTGGGGTTCCGGCACTACCAGGGCAGCCCCCGGGCCGAGGACGCGAAGCTCCTCGATATGGGCATCGACAGGATATACGATACGTTCATCGACGAAGAACAGCTCCGCGTCTGCGACATGACGGTCACGGAGATAGCCGGCGCCCTCCAGCCGGGGCCCTATTCCTCCCGGCAGTTCATCCGGGCGATGGGCGAGTATCTCATCGGGAAGGGCAGAGGCGAGGACTCGGTCGTGCGGGCGGCCGCAGAGAAGGGAGTGCCCATATTCGTCCCCGCGTTTTCCGACTCCAGCGCGGGTTTCGGCCTCGTCTACCACCAGTGGTTCGACGCGGGCAGGCCCAAGGTGACCATAGACTCCGTGAAGGACTTTCTGGAGCTGACGAAGGTGAAGGTCTCCGCCAAGGAGACGGGCCTCCTCATGCTGGGGGGCGGGGTGCCGAAGAATTTCGCCCAGGACGTCACGGTGGCCGCCGACGTCATCGGAAAGAGAGCGCATATGCACAAGTACGCCGTGCAGATAACCGTCGCGGACGAGCGTGACGGAGGCCTCTCGGGCTCCACCCTGAAGGAGGCGCATTCCTGGGGCAAGGTCGACGAGGGCGCCGAGCAGCTCGTGTTCTCGGAGGCCACCGTGGCATTCCCCCTCCTGGCGAGCTACGCCTATCACAAGGGAAGCTGGAGAAAACGCAAGCCGAGGGACTTCAATGCGCTCCTGGACGAAAGGAAGGAGTAAGATGAACCTGACCCCGAAGAAAGTCTTCTTTACCAAGGGCGCCGGCCTGCACAAGGACAGGCTGGCCTCCTTCGAGGTCGCCCTGAGGAAGGCCGGCATCGCGAAGCAGAACCTCGTCTACGTCTCCAGCATCCTGCCCCCGCACTGTAAGATAGTGTCCAGGAGCGAAGGCCTCAAGCGCCTGGGCGCGGGCGACATCACCTTTTGCGTCATGGCCCGCAACGACACGAACGAGCCCAACCGCCTCGTCTCGGCCGCCGTGGGGCTGGCCGTGCCCAAGGAGAAATCCGACTACGGCTACCTCTCGGAGCACCATGCCTTCGGCGAGACCGCCAAGATATCCGGGGACTACGCCGAGGACCTGGCCGCCACCATGCTGGCCACCACCCTGGGCATTCCCTTCGACCCGGAGGAGGCCTGGGACACCAGAAAGCAGTTCTACAGGGCAAGCGGCCACATCTTCAGGACCTCCAACGTCTGCCAGTCCGCCGAGGGGCACAAATCGGGAAAACTCTGGACGACCGTGGTGGCGGCGGCCGTCTTCATCATGGAGTAGCGGACCGGCGGCGATGGAGAGGAATTTCGGCAACCTTCCGGACGCGTTCACCCGCTACGCCGGCGCGCGGATAGCCGTCCTGCCCATTGCCTTCGAGGCATCGAGCACCTGGCTCAGGGGCTCCGGCAAGGGCCCGGGGGCCATCATCGAGGCCTCCGCGAACATGGAGCTCTACGACATCGAGACCCGCACCGAGGTTTACAGAAAGGGCATCCACACCTGCGAGCCCGTGGCCGGGGCCGATGCGCCGGAGATGCTCCGGCTCTCCAGCGGGAGGGTGGCGGGGCTTCTGGAGGATGGCAAGTTCGTGGTGGCCCTGGGAGGAGAGCATACCGTATCGCTGGGCCCCATGCTGGCCCACCACGAGCGCCATCCGGAGATGAGCGTGCTGCACCTGGACGCCCACGGCGACTCGCGCGACACCTACCAGGGCGACAGGTACAGCCACGCCTGCGTGATGGCCCGGGCCAGGGAGGCGGTGGGAAACGTGGTCTCCGTGGGCGTACGGAGCATGGACTCCTCGGAGCTTGCCGCCCTCGACGAATCGCGGGTGTTCTACGCCCGCGACATCCAGCGCGGAGGCCGCTGGGTGGAGGACGTCCTCCTCAGACTCTCTCCCGAGGTCTACGTGACCATCGACCTGGACGTCTTCGACCCGGGCATCATGCCCTCCACCGGCACGCCCGAGCCCGGCGGCCTCGGGTGGTATCAGGTGCTCGGGCTCCTGCGGGCGGTGGCCGAGCGGAAAACGCTGCTGGGGTTCGACGTGGTGGAGCTCTGCCCGGGTGCGAACAAGGCGCCGGACTTCCTGGCGGCAAAGCTGATATACGCCCTTCTGAGCTACAGGTTCAAGGGGGAGTAAAATGAAGAATCGAAGAGGAGCAACGGTTGGGAATTTTGTCAAAAGGCGTCCCGTGCCGGTCCTCGCCGTCCTGGCAGCCCTGCTTTTTCTTTCCTCGTGCGTTCCCGTGGCCAGGCCCGTCGAGGTCCCCGACTACGATAAGCCGGGGGTGCAGAAGGCGATGCGTGAGGCGGCCCTGGGCCGCGCCCGTAACCTCGGGTACGAACTCGTGAGCGAAAAAGACGGGAAGCTCACCTTTTCCAAGATGGTGGCCGGCGAGTTTGTTCATCGGGACATTTATTACATCCGGGTCACCTTCGGGCGCTTCGAGCAATTGGGAGGTGGGCAGGGCTTCAGGGTGGAGTGCTGGACGCTCCAGAGCGTTTTTAACCCCCAGGTCTCCGGCCACTGCGTGGGCATGCAAATGGCCATAGCGCGGGCAGCAGGACTCAAAGGGGGCGGCCGGTAAATGCGCATCCCTCCGGGGATGGGGGCGAGCCCGAGCCCGCAAGATGATGGCCGACCCGGCCGCTCGACAATACCCCGGCTCGATGCTAAGATAAAGTCCGGGGCGCAAAGGGCGGCGCAACGGAGACGTCTCCGGAGTTTCCTTATTTCATGATGCCTATGAGCCGCAAAGCCGTCAGAGCGGAGCGAGGGGACAAGGGGCGGGGGGGAATCCATAATACTTGACACGCGGGGTCAAGCATTTATAATCTAAGACATGCTGAGGTTGTCGACCAGAGGACAGTACGGGGTGCGGGCCATGTTCGAGATAGCCAAGGGCTACCCCGATGCGCCCACCACCATCAAGGAGATAGCGGAGCGCCAGGACGTCTCGGTGGCCTATCTGGAGCAGATATTGAACACCCTGAGGCGCGCGGGCCTGGTCAGGAGCATCAGGGGACCGGGAGGCGGGTATCTCCTGTCCCGCGGGCCGGCCCACATCAGCATCGGGGCCATCCTCAAGGAGCTGGAGGGCCCGGTGGCCATCACCTCGTGCCTGGACCCCCTGGAGGGGTGCAGCCGGGTGGACACCTGCGTCACCCATCTCCTCTGGAGGAGCCTCGGAGAAAAGATAGAGGCCTTCCTGGGCACCATCACCCTGGACGACCTGCTCAGGGACGCCACGCTCCTTCAGCAGGCCGGGGAGCGAAAGGCCCGCAAGGAGAAGGAGGCCTCCGGAGGGAAGGTGGGAGCGGCGTGACTCTGAGGTTCGTCGAGAACGTCAAGGCCGACGTCACCACGGACGTGGTCTACATGATGTGCCCCATGCATCTTCTGAAGCTGGAGGAGATGATAAAGGAGATAGAGCCGGGGCAGGTGCTGGAAATCCTCACCGACTACGACGGGGCCCTGGAGGACATCCCCGCCTGGTGCGAGAGGCGCGGCCACGAGTTCATCGGCCTGGACGAGGAAGAGGACTACTACAAGTTCTATATACGGAAAAAAGCGAGGGAGCAATGAGCATCCGTTACTTTGACCATGTGGCAACCAACCCTCTTCTGCCCGAAGCCCTGGAGGCGATGACGCCCTACCTGAGGGAGGAGTTCGGCAACCCCTTGAGCCCCTATCCGCTGGGGACCAGGGCGCGGGAGGCCATGGAGGAGGCCCGGGAGAAGGTTGCGGCCTTGGTCGGGGCCAAGCCCTCGGGCGTCGTCTTCACCGCGAGCGGGGCCGAGTCCAACAACTTCGCCATCCGGGGCGTCGCCCTGGCCAGGAGAGAGAAGGGCACCCACGTCGTGGTCTCGCGGGCCGAGCACCATTCGGTGCTCAATGCCGCCCGCTTCCTCGAGAAGCAGGGTTTCACGGTGACCTTTCTGCCCATCGACGCGCACGGGCTCGTGGACCCGGAGGCCTTCCGGAAGGCCCTGACGGACGAGACGGTCCTGGCCTCGGTGCAGCTGGCCAGCTCCGAGGTGGGCAGCATCCAGCCGGTAAAGGAGCTGGCGGCCATCGCCCGGGAGAAGGGCGTGGCCTTTCACACCGATGCCGTGGCGGCGGCGGGCAACATCCCGGTGGACGTCCAGGACCTGGGGGTGGACCTTCTGAGCCTGGCCGCCCATCAGTTCTACGGCCCCAAGGGGGCCGCCGCGCTGTACGTAAAACCGGGGCTCCGCATCGTCCCGCTCATCTACGGCGGCATCCAGGAAGGGGGCCGCCGCGCGGGGACCGAAAACGTCCCGGCCATCGTGGGCATGGGCAAGGCGGCCGAGGTCGCCCGGGAGAGGCTCGGCCAAAGGACCGAGCACGTGCGGGGGCTCCGCGACCGCCTGAAGGAGGGCATCCTCGGGGTGGAGCACGTCATATTCACCGGCCATCCGGACCGCCGGCTGCCGGGGCACGCCAGCTTCTGCGTGGAGTACATCGAGGGGGAGGCCATGCTCCTCATGCTTGCGGCCAAGGACATCTACGTGGCCAGCGGCTCGGCGTGCTCTTCCAAGGCCCTGAAGTCCTCGCCGGTGCTCCTCAGCATGGGGCTCCCCTCGGCGGTGGCCCAGGGCTCGGTGGTCTTCACCCTGGGCGAAGGCACCACGAAGGAGGACATAGACTACACACTTGAGCTGTTCCCCCAGATCATCGGGCGTCTTCGGGAGATGTCGCCCTACGCCAAGGGCTGGGGAGGAACGGAGGAGGACGCCGGACCATGTATTCCGAAAAAGTAATGGAGCACTTCATGAACCCCCGCAACGTGGGGGAGATACCCGACGCGGACGGTGTGGGCGAGGAGGGCAACCCCACCTGCGGCGACGCCATGAAGCTCACCATCAAGGTGGAAAACGACGTCATCACCGACGTCAAGTTCAAGACCTTCGGCTGCGGGGCGGCCATCGCCGTGAGCTCCATGGTCACAGAAATGGCCAAGGGCAAGACCGTGGACGAGGCCCTGAAAATCACCAAGGAGTCCGTGGCCAACGAGCTGGAGGGCCTGCCCCCCCAGAAGATGCACTGCTCGAACCTGGGGGCCACCGCCCTCAGAAAGGCCATCGAGGACTATAAAAGCAGAAAAAAGGCCTCCTGAGCCGCCCTGCTGGAGGCCGGGGCCCAAGCGGCCCCGCGCCCCCTTGCGGCCTGGCCCCCTTCCCCCTTTTCGGAGGCCGCCACCGGCACATTCCACCTCGATTCGGCGGAATTTTCCCCTTTTCTATGTCCCCCTGGAGAGAGGCTCGCCGCCGTCGCGTCTTGACAAGGACACCGATATTGGGGTATCTTTGCGGTTTGAGGGTGGTGGCCTCTCACCAAATCCTGCACATGGAGGGGGTAGCGGTGAACGCATTAGGTTCCCATCTTTTGGTCGAGTTGAGGGACTGCAATTCCGAGGTGCTCAAGAGCCTCGAGAAAGTGCAGAAGGCCATGGTGGCGGCGGCCCGCGAAGCAGCGGCCACGGTCGTCGACGTCTCTTTCCACGAGTTCAACCCCTTCGGCGTAAGCGGCATGGTCATCATCGCCGAGAGCCACCTGAGCATCCACACATGGCCCGAGTACGGGTACGCGGCGGTGGACATCTTCACGTGCGGAACCGTCATCAAGCCCCAGGAGGCGGCGGCCTTCCTCATCGAGGCGTTTCAGAGCAGAAACCCCTCGGTGGTGGAGATGAAAAGGGGCATTCTCTCTCCGGCGGACGACCCCGTGCTGCCGCACAAGTGCTCCACCGGGGCGGCCCGCGCATGCACGTGACCGGGTGACAGGCACGCAGGGCCCTGCGTTACAGGCATAATAAGAGGGGACCTTCTCCGGTCCCCTTTTTCTCTCCCCTCCGGGACGCCCCCTCAGGACTCCGCTTTCTTTTCGTACTCCTCCAGGCGTTTTCTGTCCCAGAGGGCGGCAAGCCCCGGGAGCTCCTTTCCTTCCAGCAGCTGCAGAGAGGCCCCTCCCCCGGTGGAGATGAAGGAGATGGAATCCGAAACGCCCGCCCTGTGCACGGCCAGGTCCGTGTCCCCGCCGCCCACGATGGTGAGGGCGTAGGCGTCGGCCACCGCCCGGGCTATGGCGAACGTCCCCCGGGAGAACGCGTCCACCTCGAAGACGCCCATCGGACCGTTCCAGATGACCGTCTTGGCGTTCTCGATGGCCTCGGTGAAGAGGCGGCAGGAGGCCGGGCCGATGTCCAGGGCCTTCCACCCCCGGGGCACCTCCTGCGTGGTGACTATCTTGGTCTCCGCCCCGGCCTCCAGGTTCTGGGCGATGACACAGTCCACGGGCAGGTAGAACTTCACGTTGTTCTGGTGGAGCTTCTCCATGATCTTGCGGGCCAGGTCTATCATGTCCGGCTCCACCAGGGAGTCGCCTACGTCGCTGTCCATGGCCTTGATGAAGGTGAAGGCCATGCCCCCGCCCACGATGACCTTGTCCACCTTGTTCGAGAGGTTCTCCAGCACCCCTATCTTCCCGGAGACCTTGGCCCCTCCCAGCAGCGCGACGAAGGGCCGGACGGGGTTGCTCACCACGCCCTGAAGGTACTCTATCTCCTTCTTCAGGAGGAAGCCGCAGGCGCCGGGGATGTACCGGGGAATGCCCGAGACCGAGGCGTGGGTCCGGTGGGCGGCGCCGAAGGCGTCGTTGACGTAGAAGTCGGCCAGCCTGGCCAGGGCCTGGGCGAATTCCGGGTCGTCCTTCTCCTCCCCGTCGTGGAAACGCAGGTTCTCCAGCACAAGGACATCCCCCGGCCGCATGCGGGCCACGGCCTCCTCGGCCTCCTTGCCCACGCAGTCCTCCGAGAAAGCGACCTCCTTGCTCAGGAGCCTCTGCAGGCGCTTGGCCACGAGGGCCAGGCTGTGCTGGGGGTCCTTCCTGCCCTTGGGCCGTCCCAGGTGGGAGGCCAGGATGACCTTCGCCCCCTCGTCTATGCAGTAGTTGATGGTGGGCAGGGAGGAGCGGATGCGCCTGTCGTCGGTAATCATGAGGTTCTCGTCGATGGGGACGTTGAAGTCCACGCGGATGAAAACCCGCTTGCCCCTGAGGGGCAGGTCCTCGACCGTGAGCTTATGGGGTATGCTGCCGTTGGTCATAGGGCTACCTCTTTTTCATGACATAGAGTATCAGGTCCCTGAGCCTCGAGCTGTACCCCCACTCGTTGTCGTACCAGGAAAGCACCTTCACCATGCGGCCCTCGATGACCCGGGTGACCGAGGCGTCCACGATGGAGGAGTGGTCGTTGCCGTTGAAGTCCACGGAGACCACCGGCTCCTCGGTGTAGGCCAGGATGCCCTGGAGGGGCCCTTCGGCCGCCCGCTTGAGGGCGCCGTTGACGTCCTCGGCCGTCACGTCCTTGTCGAGCTCGGCCACCAGGTCCACCACGGAGACGTTGGGCGTGGGCACCCTGATGGCCATCCCGTCGAGCCTTCCCTTCAGCTCCGGAAGCACCAGCCCCACCGCCCGCGCGGCCCCCGTCGTGGTGGGTATCATGCTCAGGGCCGCCGCCCGGGCGCGCCGGAGGTCCTTGTGCGGAAGGTCCAGGATGCGCTGGTCGTTGGTATAGGAGTGAATGGTGGTCATGAGGCCGCGCGCAATGCCGAACTCCGTGTGCAGGACCTTGGCCAGGGGGGCCAGGCAGTTGGTAGTGCAGGAGGCGTTGCTTATGACCTTGTGCCGGGAGGGGTCCAGGGCCTCTTCGTTTACGCCCATGCAGACGGTGGCGTCGGGCTCCTTCGCCGGGGCGGAGATGACGACCCATTCCGCGCCCGCGCCGCGGTGCTTGCCGGCGCTTTCCTTGTCCGTGAACAGACCGGTGGACTCCAGGACCATCTCCACGCCCATGTCCTTCCAAGGGAGCTTGGCCGGGTCGCGCTCGGCGATGACCTTTATCTCCTTGCCGTCCACGGCGATGGCCCCTTCGGCGGGCTTCACGTCGCCGGCGAATATGCCGTGGACGGAGTCGTACTTCAGAAGGTGGGCCAGGTGCCCAGCGTCGGTGAGGTCGTTGATGGCCACGATGTCGATGTCGCCCACGCCCCGGCATGCCCTGAGGAAGTTCCGCCCTATCCTCCCGAACCCGTTAATCGCCACTTTAACCGCCATGGTCCCTCCTTTAGAACGATCTCAAGCTGTTCATCACGAACCCGGTCTGCACCTTCGGGTAAAAGTACGTGGACTTCGGGGGCATGCGGAGCCCCGAGAGGGCCACCCTCTCAACATCGGCCACCGACGTGGGATTGAGGAAGAAGGCGGCGTCGTACTCTCCGCCGTCCACCCGGGCCAGCGAGGCGGCGTAGTCCATCTCGTACGCCCAGCCCCCGACCTCGATGAGTCCTCCGAGGACAAGCCTGTGGAGGATGACGACGTCCAGGCTGCCCAGCGCGGGGTCCACGTCCTGAAGGCCCTCGCCCCTGTAGGTCAGGGCGTACCGGCCCCGCTCGCAATAGAGCCCGAACGTATGTTTCTTCCCCCTGATAGCCTGAATTATATCAGCATCGGGGGCCAATTGGTAAGTGTCAAAATGGCGGCGGAGCTCATCCCACGCGGCATCGAGGTCCGCCGTCACCAGCCTGTGCGTGGGAAGCACCGTGAGCCCCTCGTCCTTGAGGTCGGCCAGAAACATGAGAACGTAGTCATACGGCCTCTCATCCGCGGCCCCCTCCTCCTCGTGCATCAGGCGCCGGTACTCAAGGGCGGTCTCATACCGGTGATGCCCGTCGGCGATGAAGATGGCCGAGCCCGCCATCTCCTGCTCAAGGGCCTTCACCTGGCCCGGCTCATCGAGGACCCACATGCGGTGCCTGTCGCCCCGGGAGTTGGCGGCCTCCAGGCAGGGAGGGTCCTCGGTGGCGCGCCGGAGGGTCTCGGTCACCCCCTCCTTGGAGGGACCGTAGAGCGCGTAGATGGGGCTCGTATTGGTCCGGGTCGCCTGCATCAGGGAGAGGCGGTCGTGCTTGGGCGTGCTCCGGGTGGCCTCGTGCGGGTAGACGCCCTCACCCAGCTCCACGAGCTCCACCAGGGCAAAGAAACCGGTGAGGCTCCGTTTTTCACCCTCCCATTCGTACTCCATCCTGTAGACATAGAAGCCGGGACGCTCGCTTCTTTTCAGAACACCCTCCTCCAGCCAATCGGTAAGATAGCCAGCGGCCCGGGTGTACTTGTTCCGGCGCTCGTCGTCCTCCGGAAACTTTTTTCCGTAATCGATGCGGACGACGTTATAGGGGCTCAGCCCGTAGAGGCGCTCCCTCAGCTCCGTGCCGATGATGTCATAGGGAGGGGCCACCACCTGGTCTCCCCGGACCCGTCCGGTGCTGTAATGAATCCCTCTGAATGGAATCACCCTGGCCATGGAACCCTCAAGAAGCCACTATATTAGCACGCTCAAGGTGGAAATTCAATGAAATTGCCATGTTTTACTCCTTCCCCCGGACGTCCCCGACCCTTTCTCAGCTCCTAATGCGGGGGCGCATCTTCCCCGGGCGTGAAGGCGAGAGCCTGCGTAACCCCCCCTGAAGCGGTGCGGTGCCTCACCCGGGGACGAACGCCCCCCTTGCGTGCGCGCAGCGGCTCCCGCCGGCAAATGCCGGGCGTTTTTCTCTTTTTTGTGATTTCGGCCATTGCAAGCACACGTCACATTTGTTTTCATGAGTAGGGACCGCCGATGCGGGCCGATGGGGGGTCGAAGGGGTAGCGAGGCCGGCTTTCTCCCGAGACCCATCCCGTTTCATCTTGAAGGAGGAAGCGATGAGGAAGGTTCTCTCGATTGTCCTTGCCGGCGCGCTCATCCTCACAGCGGCCGTCCTGGCGGCCGAGAAGCGGCCCACCCCGACGGAGCTGGAGGGAGGCACCGTCGTCGATGCAGGGCAGGCACGGGCCCTTCTCGGCCAGGAAGGCGTCTCTTTCCTGGACATCCGAAACGCGGTCAATTACGGCAAGGACCACATCCCCGGGGCCCTCTCCGTCCCCTACGAGTGGACCAGGGGCGGAGACATCGCCAACCGCACCGGAGATTTCGACCGTTCGCGGGTTCCCGCCGGCAAGGACGCCAGGATAGTCGTCTACGGCCACGGCGCCACGGGATGGAAGGCATACAATGCGGCCAAAGACCTCATAAAGGACGGCTATGCCGCCGTGATGTGGTTCCGGGGAGGATTTGCCGCATGGCAGGGCGCGGGCTATCCGGTGGAACGCTGAGCCCGGGCCCATGCGGAGCCCGTTGGCAGGAGTGCGCAGTGCCTGAAAGAGGCTTTTTCGAGGATGGTACATGACCGCTCGCATGACCATAAAGAGAAAACTCTTTTATTCGGCCCTGTTCCTGGTCCTTTCCTTCCTCGTCATGGGCGTCACCCTCTGGAAGACCACGACGAAGCAGACCACCGCCAGGCTCCTGGCCGACGGGGTCATGCACCTGCAGATGATGCTCAGGGGAATAAACGAAAGCATCGTCACCGAAGGCACGGCCCAGTCGGTCGCCGTGGCCCGGCGAGGCCTGGAGGGCTTCGACCGCATGTACGAGACCCTCGCCGCCGGCCATGCCGGCATCGAGCAGAACATCCTGGCAAACGACATCTCCGCCCCCTGGAAGAAGATAAAGACGGCCATCCAGCCCTTCCTCACGGAGAACGTCGATACCTACTCGGACTCCGTGATGATCGCCTACGGAGGTATTATCGCCGATACGGAGGACCTCATCGGGGTGGTGCAGCGGATGGCCGCGGAGTCCCGGGCTGCCGCGGACCGCACAGCGGAGCATACGCGCCTGGTCCTGGGAACGGTCGTCGTGCTCGTCCTCCTGGGAACCACCTTCATGTTCTGGCACCTGTACCGCTCCATCCTCTTGCCCATCCGGGAGCTCTCCACCATCGCGGAAGGATTCGGCCAGGGGATCCTGGACAAGAAAATGGACGAAAGCCGCCGGGACGAGTTCGGCCGCCTGGCCGTCCACTTCAACGGCGCCACCGAGAGGCTGGGCGGAATCGCCCGAAAGGTCACCTCCGCCATTTCGGACCTGGCCGTGCATTCCTCCGAGCTTCAGAGCACCGCGGAGCGCCTCCTCGAGGACGCCCGGAGGCAGGCCGCACAGACCGAGCAGTCCGCCTCGGCAATGACCGAGATGAGCCAGACCATCATGGACGTGGCCCGCAACGCCGGCGAGGCCTCGGACTCCTCCAAAAACGCAGCGGCCACCGCGGAGAAGGGGCGCGACGCCGTCCAGGACACCGCCCAGGGGATGCAGGAGATATCCGACTCCGTGGGGCAGACCGCGCGGACCATCTCCAGCCTCGGCGAGAGCACGACCCGCATCGGCGACATCGTCAACGTCATCAACGAAATAGCCGACCAGACCAACCTCTTGGCCCTGAACGCCGCCATCGAGGCCGCCCGGGCGGGAGAGCAGGGACGGGGCTTCGCCGTGGTGGCCGACGAGGTGCGCAAGCTCGCCGAGCGCACGGGGAAGGCCACCCAGGAGATTGTGGACATGATAGGCGGGATACGGGCCGAGACCGGGAAATCCATCTCCCTCATGGAAAACGACAATGAAAAGGTAGCCCTGGGCCTGCGTCTGGTGCAGGAGGCGAACCACTCCCTTGAGGCCATCGTGGAGGTCTCCCACCGGGGCACCGACATGGTGCAGCGTATAGCGGCGGCTGCGGAGGAGCAGTCGGCGGCCACCGAACAGGTCGCCCAGAGCATCGAGAGCATCGCCGGGGCCACCCGGGGCCTGGAGACAACGGCAACCAACATCAAGAGCGCAGCGGAATCCCTGGCGGCCCTCTCCCGGGACCTCCGGGAGATGGCCCGGTGGTTCAGGGCCTGAGGCGTCCGGGAAGGGTTTTTTCGCCCCGGCATCCCCCGCTCGCGGTATAATACTCCATGAGAAGCATTGCTCTGTTTCTTCTGCTTTTCTCCCTCCCCCACGCCGCCCAGGCCTTCCCGGACGGCGAGAAGAAGATAGCCTCCCTGCAGCGCCAGCTCTCGGCCCTCCCCCTCGGGGAGCGCATCGCCCGGTGGGCCGAGGAGTTCGTGGGCACGCCCTACGACCCCGACCCCGACGGCGAGTACGTCACTCGCCGGGTCGTCGTCGCCGACCGCAGGGTGGACTGCATGTATCACGTTTTCCGGAGCGTGGAGCTGGCCATGAGCGAAAACCCCGAGGGCGCAAGGCGGATGGCCCTTACCCTGAGGTTCATCACCCGGGGCCGCATCGAGGACGGGAAGGTCGCCAACTACGAGGAGCGCTTCCGGTACGCCCTGGACATGCTCCAAAGCGGCAAGTGGGGAAAGGAGATTACGGCGGAGCTGGCACCGGTTACGGAGATGCCCGGCGCCCGGGGCCTTGACAGGATAGAGGTCATCCCCCGGGAGAACGTCCCCCTGGCCCTCCCCGGCCTCCGCAGCGGGGACATCGTCTTTTTCATCAAGGACCTCGGCAAGCGCGTCGTGGGCGAGGCCGTGGGCCACCTGGGCATCATCAAGCGCGAGGGAGCCGAAACATACCTCATCCATGCCAGCGGGAGAAAGAACAAGGGGGGCCGCGTGCGGAAGGTCCCTCTTCTGCCCTACGTCCGGTCCATGCCCTTCGTGGGCATCAAGGTCAGCCGCTTCTCGGAAGGCGTCTCGGAAGGAAGGCGGGTTCCGGCCCGGCCTGAATAGGAGGCCGGCCTACTTCTCTTCCTCGAGTTTCTGGACAATTTCCAGGAACTCCTTCTTGAACTCGGGAAAGTGCCTGCTGAGGAAGAGCTTCAACGCCCTCATGTCGTTTTTCACCTCCTCCTCCAGCGAGGCGATGGTGTCCTCGGTGCGCTCCAGCCCGTCGGCCACCGTGGCGATTTCCCTTTCCAGGAGCCTCAGCTTCTCTTCCAATATCTTGTCTTCCCGTTCCATCGGTTATTTATTCCTTCTCTGGAATTTCGTCTTCTTACGGAGTTTTCTGTACTTGTGCTTGCTCATCTTCTTCTTCCGCCACTTTACGACAGTGCCCACCCGAATCACCTCCTTTGCGCCATCATGGAGGCCCTGGCCTGGTCCATGAAGGCCTCCAGTTGTATCTGTGTCGTCGAGGACTCCGTCCCGTCATAGGGGATGCTTATGATGGGGACGTCGAAATCCCTGCTGACGGCCCGCATGAGCCCCGAGACGATGGTCCCCGGCATGCACCCGAAAGGCATGGTGTTGACCACGCCGGCCGCCCCGCGCCTGATGAGGTCCACGGTCTTGCCGACGCTCAAGACGGTTTCCCCTTCGAAGCTGTCCGGCACGTACGGGGCAGCCTGCTTGAATATCTCGCCCGTGGCGGGTTCGTGCAGCGTGTGCAGAAAGCCCTCGAAGTACCGCGCGTACCTGCGTTCTATCTTCTTCTGGAAATAGCGTTTCGTTAGAGTATTCAGTGTATCAGAAAACTCCCGTGCCCTCAAGCCCTTCCGCATGCTCATCATGTTGACATAGTACATCCACTCCTCGAAGGGGGCCAGCCAGACCTCCCCGCCCAGGGCCTCGAGCTTTCTGACGAGGTACTCGTTGGCGAAGCCATTGCACCGCACGTAGACCTCGCCCACCACGCCGATGAGGGGCCGGGGCTCCCCGCCGCGGGGCACCGCCTCGAAGGCCCGCTTCATCCCGGCCAGGACATCCTCCATCCCGGCGTCGTCGTCCCGCAGGGTCAGGTAGAGCTTGTCGCGGTAGCGTTCGTACAGGGCGTCACAGGCCCCCGGCTCCGTCTCGTAGGGCCGGGTCTCGTGCACGCATTTCTGAAGCAGCTCGAAGGCGACGATGCCCTTCCACGCCGTGAGCGGAAACTCCTTGGCCACACTCCCCAGGTCCCTGTACAGGCCGATGTCCTGGTTCGGAGCGAACACGGGGACCTCCGGCAGCCCTATCTTCTCCAGGACCTTCTGATGCGAGACGTTGTACTGGCCGAAGCGGCACGGCCCGTCCCCGGAGGGCATGAAGAAGGCCGATTTCTCCGGGACAAAGCCCGGCGAGGTGGCCATCTTCACCATGTCCCCCGTGGTGAGGATGAAGGGATAGCACTCCTTGCCCGAGACGTACCGCATGCCCGTGTCCACGGTGGACCGGTCGGACTCGGGCATGACCTCCGCGCTCAAGCCGGCCTTCTCGAAGGCGGCCTTCAGGGCCAGGGCGTGGTCCATCATCCGGGGGATGTAGATCGTCCTGCCCTTCAGGGAGATACGCCCGGAGGCTGCGGCCTCCCCAGGCGGCCGGGCATCGCGCCTGTTCTCTATGCTGTCCAAGAAGGCCTCGCACCGGGTGATGGCCCCCGCGTCGGCGCTGTGCTCGTCTATCTCCAGGTGCAAAAAGGGCTTCTCTCCCAGTTCGTCCTTGAAGTACTTCAGGACGAAGGAGTCCGGCCCGCAGGAGAAGTTGCCGATGAAAACGGGATAGAGGTTCTCGTGCGCCGCTATGTACCGGGCGGCCCGCAGCACCTTCTGCCCCGAGCGCCAGTACATGTTGGGCCACTTTTCGGCGAGCCTTATATCCTCCGTGGGAAGCATGTCCATGGGAATGGCCGGCACCCCCAGGGTAGCCAGTTTCTCCGGAATCTGGAGGTTCATCCCCTTCTCCATGGCGTTGTAGGACCTGCCCACGATGACCAGGGCCTTGCCCTGAAGCCCGGAGAGCACCTCCCTGCCCTTTTCGCTGACGGCCCGGTAAAACTCCTCCTGGGCCCGGTTGGCCGCCCGAAGGGCGCGCCCCACCCCAGCGGCCGTGGCCCCGAAGGGTCCGAAGACGCGGCGAAGCTCCCTTTCCATGTACTTTTCTCCGCGGCTCAGGTCTATGAGCGGAACGATGGCGGGCACCTCGCCCAGGGCCACCCGGGAGACATAGGGCAGGGTCTGCGTGTAGGGGCAGGCCACGGAGCGGTGGTACTCTTCCCCGGACTGGCTGAAGTTCATGAAGCTCGGAAGCAAAATGGCGTCCACTTCCTTCTCCATGAGGTACTTCACGTGGCCCAGGGCCACCTTGGCCGGGTAGCACGACTCGGCGATGACGCTCTCCAGGCCCAGGCCGACGATCTGCCTGTTGGTCCTGGGGCTGACCTCCGCCTCAAAGCCCAGCTCGTCGAGCAGGGTGCTCCAGAAGGGAAGGTACTCGTTGAAGAAAAAGACGTAGGGTATGCCTATCCGGGTCTTCCGGTCCCCGTTTTGTCCCCTCTGCTCCGGCGGCGTGGGGACGCGCTTCCAGAGGGCCTCCTCCCGGAACGTGAAGAGGTCCGGCACCGTGGTCTTTTTCCTGTTTATGTCGTACTTCTCGCACCGCCCTCCGTAAAAGAGCTTCCCCTTCTCGCCCTCGATCTGCACCCTATTTATCTCGCAGAGGTTGGAGCATCCCTTGCACTCGAAAGAATTCATCGTGTAGGGGGTGCGCGAGCGGTCGAACCCCTTGAAGGAGGTCTCTTCCCTGCCCGTCTCCTGCATGTACTTGCGGGCGATGAGGGCCATGCCGATGGCCCCGGTGACATCGTGGTTGGGCGGCACCGTCACCTGCACCCCCAGGTACTTCTCGAAGGCCGCCACCACGGACTTGTTGAAGGCCACCCCGCCCTGGAAGAAGATGTTTTTGCCGATGTGGCGGCCGGCCACCACGCGGTTGATGTAGTTCTGCACGATGGAGTAGGCCAGCCCCGCCAGCAGGTCGTCCCGGGCCGCCCCCTTCTGGAGGTTGGCCATGAGGGAGTTTTCCATGAAGACCGTGCACCGCTCCCCCAGGCGGGAAGGGCACCCCGAGGAGAAGGCGCACTGGGCGAACTCCTCCTTCACGGATATCCTCAGCTTCTCGGCCTGCTCCTCGAGGAAGGAGCCCGTGCCGGCCGCACAGGCCTTGTTCATCTCGAAATCCACGATGACGCCGTCCCTCAAGGAGACGAACTTCGAGTCCTGCCCCCCTATCTCGAAGATGGTGTCCACCCCGGGGTCTATGAAGGCCGCCGCCGTCGCCTGGGCCGTAATCTCGTTCTTGACGATGTCGGCGCCCACGTAATCGGCTATCATGTACCGCCCCGAGCCCGTGGTTCCCACGCCCATGATGCGCACCTTCTCGCCCACTTCCTCCGCTATTTCCCGGAGCCCCTGCCTCACGGCCTCGATGGGGCGCCCGGCGGTCATCAGGTACCTCTTGGCCAGGAGGCTTCCCTCCTCGTCCACCACCGCCAGGTTCGTACTGATGGAGCCGATGTCTATGCCCATGCAGGCCCGCACCGGCGGCCCGCCGTTGACCGCGACGACCACGTCCCTGGGGTCCTTGAGATGCCGTTCGTAAAAGCCGTCTCCCTCGGTGCGAAGCGGCAGGTTCCCCTCGCTCTGCGCCCGCTCGCGCCGGAGGTGCTCCTGGAGCCTCTCCAGGCGAAGCGGCTGGCCGGCGCCCTCGTCCCGCGCCTTGAGCGCCCCGCCCCAGGCCCCCATCAGGGCGAAGTCCCCGGGCACCAGAAGGTCCGCCAGGCCGAAGACCTCCCTGAACGCCCGGACCATGCCCTTGTTGGCCGCCACGCCTCCCTGGAAGGAGACGGGCTCCACGATGTTTCTGCCCCGGCAGATGGTCCCCCGGAAGTTCCTGGCCACGGCAAAGCACAGCCCGGCCACGATGTCCTCCATGGGGGTGGCTATCTGCTGCAGATGTATCATGTCGCTCTTGGCAAAGACGCTGCACCTGCCAGCCACCCGGGGCGGCTTCTTCGCGGCCAGGGCCATCTCGCTGAACTCCTCTATCCCGAGCCTCAGGCGCTCGGCCTGCTGGTCCAGGAAGCTCCCCGTGCCGGCCGCGCAGACCGAGTTCATCGAGAAGTCCTTCACGGCCTTCTCGCCCAGGACAATGAGCTTGGAGTCCTCCCCGCCCATCTCGATGACGGTCTTGACCCGGGGGTAAAGCGTCATGGTCGCATAGGCCTGGGCCACGATCTCATTGATGGGCTCGATGCCCAGGGCATCGGCGATGAGCCTGCCCGCCGAACCGGTGACGGCGACGGAGCAGTTCTCCCCGCAGGGAAACTCCTTCAGCATTTCCAAGGCGGTCTCCAGGGGATGCCCGTGATGTTTGCGGTAATGCCCCTGAATCTTCGCCCCCGATTCGTCAAGCACGACCACCTTCACGCTCACGCTGCCGGCATCAAGACCAAGAAATCGCATAACGCGTCTCCCGTAATGAAACAGAGTTATTTTACAGTCTAAGAGTTTACCACAACCGCCCCGCCAAAGGGACGTTTTTTTGCACCTCCGGGCAGCCCCCGTCAGGCCCCCCGAGAACCACGAAAAACGGGCTCTCATTCCTTAATTAACAGGAGCGCCTCCCGGACTTCTCACGCGGCAAGAGGCAAAACCCACCGAGGCTATCGCCCGCGGGCAAACCCCTCCTAACAGACTGACCCGGGGTTACGGCCGCCGCCTGAAAAACATTGTCAACTTGTGAGCAGGGTGACACTTTTTGTCAGGCCCAAAAAGGGGCGGTGGGAATGTTTTACGAGCAAAATCGGTGACTTGTGGGAATTCCGGTAATGGCATGGAAAATGCTTTTTTGATGGCCGAACAGGATTCTAAACGAGGAGGTTCAGCCCACAAAAGAATAACGAAAGCGAAGGAGGTGATGTTGAGAGGAGACTCTGAGAGGTTTTGTTTGAGCGGACGTATAGAAGACATCTTTCAAAGGAGGTAGTGAATGTTAAAGGCAGTCAACAATCTTCGGGAGCAGAAGGGTTT
>JARRLN010000042.1 GCA_037386965.1 Nitrospirota bacterium | reverse complement strand
GCGTTTCAATATGAGAGGGAAAAAGGGGACTGGTCCCCCCTGGATTCCCCGACCAAGTCGGGGAATGACGCTATTGAAGATGTTTCATGTTTATAATTGTCGGTGTAACAAGACGAGCAGCCGCTCTCTTTCTTTTATGGTTTCCCCTGACCAGTTCGTTTTCATCTTCACATGGGAACCTCGGACAGCCCTGTTTTTCACTTGATTCCGGCACTGATACGTGGGCTATATCATGCTTTCCGTAGTAAGATAAAGAGAACGCTTTCCACAAAAACAAGGAGGGATAGGGATGATGAAAGAGAAAGTCAGCGAGGTTCTTGAAGAGATCCGGCCCGCCCTTCAGGCCGACGGAGGCGACCTCGAGCTCGTGGAGGTCACCGACGAGGGCCTGGTCAAGCTCAAGCTCAAGGGTGCCTGCGGGCACTGCCCCATGTCCACCATGACCCTGAAGATGGGCATCGAGAAGAGGCTTCGGGAAAGGGTGCCCGAGGTCAGGGAGGTCCAGGCCGTCTGAGGCGGCCTTCCTGCGGACGGACAGGGGGCGGCACCCGCCCCGCCCCGCGGAGACACGGAGGTTACATGATAAAGGTCAAGTCGTTCGGCATGGAGATACGCCCTCTGAAGACCATGAAGGAACTGGACGGCCTGGACGAGAACGTCAACAGGTTCATTGCCGAAAACGGCATCACCCGTGTCGTTTCCGTCTCGGACGTTGCCACCACGGACGACGCGGGCGAGACCATCGGCCTCATCAGGGTCCTGTGCTACGAGGAATAGCCGCCCCCCGGCCGCGCTTCGGCGCCCCTGAGGCGCTCCGGGGAACGGGTCTTGCCTTTCTGCTCCCATAACTGGTATAAAGACCGGAGCGTGCAGCCGGAGAGGCGAAGAAGGCGCAATGGCGCTCAAGGACATCCGGGATATCGCCAGAAAGTACACTCCCGAACAGATAGAGAAGTGCGTCACCACGCAGGTGACGACGGGAGCGAACATCTGCCTCTCCGGCGGGACGAACGGGAAAATCGTCAACGACCTGGCAAAAGCCGAGTACATCAGGCGGCTGACCGAACGGGGAATGAGCCTGGCGGACGCCCTGAGGGAGCTGGCCCTGCACATGAGGCGCATCCAGAAGGAGGAAGGCGGTGATAGCTGAACAGTACCGGAGCACCCTCGACAGGCTTCTTGAGGATTACTGTCTGTTCCTCGTGGAGCTGACCTTTGTGGAGAACGTCTACGACTGGTGCCGGGAAAAGGGCGTGGAGGAGCCCGACCCGGGAACCCCTCTGAAGCTCGTGGTCGATGAGGAGAAGGGCTGCCGCGTGGTCGTAAACCGTGAAATCGACGAGAAGGTTCTCCACGACAGGATGAAGGCCCTGGAGGTCAGGAGCGCCCTTTTGAACGTGGCCCACAACAAGACCGAGGACCTGGACACCGACAAGAAGAAACTCGTCTACCTTTTCCTCAAGGAGATTGCCGCCAGGCGTCCCGAGCTGGAAAGCGACGACATCCTCGAAGACAACTGGGTCTTCGGGGAAATGAAAGAACACGGCTTCTTCGACGAGTAACCGGGACGGCTCCCGCCGTCCCCCTTCGCTCCCCTTCCCTGCGCGTGCAGACCCGCTCAACGGACCTTCTTCATCAGTTCCCGGAGGAAGGCCGGGATGTCTGAGGGCTGCCGGGAGGTCACCAGGTTGCCGTCCACCACCACTTCCCGGTCCTTCGCGTTCGCTCCCGCGTCGGCCAGCTCCTTCTGCACACTCTTGTAGCTGGTGGCCGTCCGCCCCTTCATGACCCCGGCGGAGATGAGTATCTGGGGCCCGTGGCAGATGGCGGCCACGGGCTTGTTCTTCTCAAAGAAGTGCCTGACGACCCTCAAGGCGTCCTCGTCCTTGCGCACCGAGGCCGGCGCTTTCCCTCCGGGGAGGACCAGCATGTCGTAGTCCCCGGGCTTGACGTCCCTGAGCGTCACGTCGGGCTTGACCTCGTAGCCGTGCTTGCCCTTGATGGCGCCCGAGCCCATGGAGGCCAGGGTCACCTGGATGCCCTCTTCCTTGAGGCGATACAGCGGGGCGAGGAGCTCGACGTCCTCGAACATGTCCGCGCTTATCATGAGAACCTTCTTCGCCATGCCCACAGGCTAGCGGAGGACGGGAGGGCTGTCAACAAATATTCCGAGTTACCTTCCCCCGGGAAAGGGAATATAATGGGGCATGAGAATACTTCCCTTTCTTCTGGTCCTTCTCGTTCTGGCGGGCTGCGCCCACGTGGTCTCGGAGCAGGCCAGGGAGGCGGTGGACACGGACGTCTCCCTCGAAAAGCTTTTCAAAAACCCCGAGGCCTACGTGGGCAAGACCGTGATGCTCGGCGGGGCCATCATCAACACCACCTATGCGGAGGAAGACACCATAATCGAGACCCTGGAGCACCCCCTGGACCGAAGGGGAAGGCCGAAGGTCACGGACGAGTCCCTGGGCCGGTTCCTCGTCCGGTACGAGGGGTTTCTGGACCAGGCCATCTACGCCCCGGGCAGGCTCATCACCGTCGTGGGCACCGTGACGGGAGGCGAGACGCTCCCCCTGGGGCGGATAGAGTATCTCTATCCGGTTATCAGGAGCCGGGAGCTCCACCTGATTGAACGCGGCTACGGGCCGCCCCGGGTGCACTTCGGGCTCGGGGTCTTCCACGCCTTCTGACGGTGGAGCTCCGCGACCGGTACAGGGGATGCCTCCTCGGCCTGGCCCTGGGAGACGCCCTGGGAGCGCCCTTCGAGGGCTTCCCGCCCATCGGAAACCCGGCCGATATAGCCGGCCGTCTTCCGGGGACGCTCCGCTACACCGACGATACGGAGATGGCCATGGGCCTGGCGGAGTCCCTGGCCGGGCGCGGCCGCGTGGACCCGGAGGACATGGCCCGGCGGTTCGTCGCCAATTTCGACCCCTCGCGCGGTTACGGCCCCGGCACCGTGGCGGTCCTCGGCCTCATCGGGAAGGGAACACCCTGGGAGGAGGCCAACCGGAGCGTTTTCCCCGAGGGTTCGATGGGAAACGGAGCCGCCATGCGCGCGGCCCCCATCGGCCTCTGCCGCTTCCCCGACGCCCAGAGCCTACGCCGGGCCGCGTTTCTGGCCAGCGCCGTAACGCATGACAACCCGGTGGCCAAGGAAGCGGCCCTCCTTATCGCCGGGGCCGTGGCCCACCTTGTCCGGGGCGGCGAGCCCGCCGCCCTGCCCGGCGTCCTGGAGGGGCTCGTCAGCCTTCCCCCCTATAGGGAAAAGCTCGGGGCCATCCGGCGGCTTCTAGCCCGGCCGGACCCTCCCGTGGAGGAGGTCGTTTCCATCCTGGGGCACGGCGTGCTGGCCGTGGAATCCGCCCCCACGGCGCTCTATGCCTTTCTGCGCTCCGGGGGAAGCTACAAAGAGACAGTGCTCTACGCAATCTCCCTGGGAGGGGACACCGACACCATCGCGGCCATGGCGGGTGCTCTGAGCGGGACACTGAACGGCTCCGGTGGACTGCCGGAGGAGTACCTCCGGAGGCTCGAGGACCGGGAGAGGCTCCGGGAGCTTGCCGACCTGCTCTTCGAGAGGTTTGCACGGGGCGGCGGACGGACTCGTTGAAAAGCCCCGGAAGATTCGGTAGAATGAATAAAAAACGAGGAGTTTCCAACCCCCCGCATGGGCCCTCACAATGAATCCGGAGAAGGCCGGAAGGAGACGGGCATGGGGTTTGCCCTGGTCGTGGCCCTCGTGCTTGCGGGCATCGCGGCCGTCCTTCTGGTCTCGGGCTATGTCTTGTACCAGACCGTGGTACAGGCACGCCAGCTGCAGGAGGACGGCCACCTGAGAAACGTCACCCAGCTGACATTCGAGGGCGACAACGGTGAGGCCTATTTCTCAAGCGACGGCTCCCGGCTCATCTTCCAGTCCGACCGGGGCGGCTACGGGTGCGACAAGATATGGGTCATGAATATCGACGGCTCCAAAAAACACATGGTCTGCCCCGAAAAGGGCGCCCACACCTGTTCGTACTTCTTCCCCGGGGACGAGAAAATCATCTTCGCCTCCACGGCCCACGTCGAAGGAGAAGACTGCCCCCCCGAGCCCGGGTACACGGGAAGCTCCCATTACGTGTGGCCCCTTTATCCCTATGACATCTTCGTGGCCGAGGCCGACGGCTCCGGGCTTACCAGGATAACGGACAACCCCGGGTATGACGCCGAGCCCGTCGTCTCCTCCGACGGCACACGGGTCGTCTTCGGCTCCCAGAGGGACGGGGATTTCGATATCTACGTCATGAACGCCGACGGGTCCGGCCAGAGGCGGCTCACCGGCGAGGTGGGCTATGACGGGGGCCCGTGGTTCTCCCCGGACGGGAAGAAAATAGTCTGGCGGGCCTGGCATCCGCAAACCGAGGAGGAGCGCGCCCTCTGGCGGGAGTGCATGGAAAACGACTACATCCTGCCCTTCCCCCTGGATATCTGGGTCATGAACGCCGACGGCTCGGGCAAGAGGCGGCTCACCGATAACGGGGCCACCAACTGGGCCCCCTCCTGGCACCCCGACGGAAAGAGAATCGTCTTCGCCAGCAACATGGACGACTGGCGGGAGGACCTGGGGAAGTACGGCCACAACTTCGAGCTTTACATCATGAAGGACGACGGCACCGGCCTGGTGCGCATCACCCATAACGACGTCTTCGACAGCTTCCCCATGTTCTCGCCCGACGGCAGGAAGCTCGTCTTCGCCTCAAACCGCAATCCCGCAAAACCCCGGGCAACCGACATCTACATCGCCGACTGGGTGGATTAGCGAGAGGGGAACCGGATGGCCAGGACCCTCATCGCATCCCTCGTTCTTCTGGCCGCTGCTCTGCCCGCACAGACGTCCGGGGCCAGCCGGCGCCCGGCCCTCCTGCACCACGAGCTGCGGGTCACTCTTCTTCCCGAGGAGCAGAGCCTCACCGCGGAGGACACCATCACCGTGCCGGAGGGCTTCGGAGGAAGCTTCCACTTTGTGCTTCACCGGGGTCTCGACCCCCGCCCCCTGTCCGGAGACGTGGACATCGAGGAAGGCCCTGCCCCTCCGGGCATGGTGCCGCTGGCCTCCTACCGCGTGACCCTGCCGGCCGGCCGGAGGAGCCTGAGCATTCGGTACGGAGGAAGGATATACCATCCCCTGGAGGCCGTGGGCAAGGAGCAGGCCCGGGGATTCAAGGCCTCCAGCGGCATGATATCCCCGGACGGCGTATTCCTCGGTGGAAGCTCCGCATGGTATCCCCTCGTAGGGGAAGGACAGCTTCAGACCTTCGCCCTGCAAGTGGAGACGCCGGGGGACTGGGAGGCGGTGAGCCAGGGGCGGCGCACCTTTGAGGAGCGCGTTTTGGGCATGAACAGGGTGCGCTGGGTGGCGGAGAAGCCACAGGAGGAGATATACCTCGTGGCGGGGCCGTGGACGAAGTACTCCCGGGAGGAGGGCCGCGTGCGGGCCATGGTGTACCTGCGGGAGCCGGACCGGGAGCTGGCCTCCCGGTATCTCGAGGCCACGGGCCGCTATGTGGCGATGTACGAAAAGCTCATCGGCCCCTACCCCTACGGCAAATTCGCCCTGGTGGAGAACTTCTGGGAGACCGGCTACGGCATGCCGTCCTTCACGCTCATGGGGCCGACGGTCATCCGGCTGCCTTTCATCGTGCGTACCTCCTATCCCCACGAGATACTGCACAACTGGTGGGGAAACGGCGTCTATGTCGATTACGCCTCGGGAAACTGGTCGGAGGGCCTGACGGCCTATCTCTCCGACCACCTCCTCAAGGAGCAGCGGGGCCAGGGAGACGAGTACCGCCGGGAGGCGCTCCAGAAGTATGCCGATTACGTGAAAGGGCGAAAGGATTTTCCTCTGTCGGAATTCCTCTCGCGCCACAGCACGGCCACCGAGGCCGTGGGCTACGGCAAGTCCCTGATGCTCTTCCACATGCTCAGGCGAACCCTGGGAGACGGGGCCTTCGTCGAGGGCCTCCGGGACTTTTACAGGGAGAACGTGTTCACCGCGGCCTCCTGGGACGACCTCAGGAAGAGCTTCGAGAAGGTCTCCGGCCGGGACCTCCGGGGGTACTTCGACCAGTGGGTGCGGAGGACGGGCGCGCCGGACCTCATGGTCCTGGGCGCCCGGGCAAGACGCGGGGAGGAGGGCTACCTGCTTGAGGTCCGCCTGAAGCAGGCGCAGCCCGGGGAGTCCTACAGCCTCCGGGTGCCGGTGGCCGTCACGGCGGAGGGTCAGGAGACGGCGGGCGTGCACGTGCTCTCCATGAAGGAGAAGGAAGAGACCTTCACGATTCCCCTTGCCTCCCGGCCCCTCCGGGTCGATGTCGACCCCGCGTGCGACGTTTTCCGCAAGCTCCACGCCGGGGAGACACCCCCCGCCATCACCGGGGCCCTGGGCTCGGAAAAGATGCTCATCGTTCTGCCTTCCCGGGCGGGGCCGGACCTGCGGGCCGCCTACCAGATGCTCGGCCGGGCCCTGAGCGCTTCGGGGCCCGAGCAGGCGGAGACGGTGACGGATGCGGAGATAACGCAGCTCCCCGGGGACCGCGCGGTGGCCCTCCTGGGCTGGGAGAACCGTTTCCTCCCGGTGCTGACGTCTTCGCTTTCCCGCCATGAGGTGGCCATCGGGCAGAAGAGCGCCTCCATAGCGGGCGAGGAGTTCCGCTTGGAGGACCACACCTTCGTGCTTGCAGGGCGGCTCGCGGACGGGAAGGAAAGGGCCCTCCTCTGGGTGGCCACGGACCGGCCGCAGGCCCTCGCCGGGCTCGGCAGAAAACTCCCCCACTACCACAAGTACAGCTATCTGGTGTTCTCCGGCGACCAACCTGCGATAATCTTCAAGGGAAGATGGGCGGTCAAGGACTCGCCCATGACGGTCTTCTTGACCAACGAGCACATCCCCATGGGGAGGACGCCGCCCCCGGAGCCCCTCATCGGACCGCCAGAGCAGGCCAACCTGTCCCAGGCCAGCCTGTCCCAGGCCAGCCCGTCCGGAACCGCCCCCGAACCCGGCCCGTCTCGCGCGTTCTCGAAGGAGCGCATGATGCGGACCGTCCGCTTCCTGTCGAGCGGGGAGCTCGAGGGACGGGGGCTCGGCGAACCGGGGCTTACCAAGGCGGCCGAGTTCATCGCCGGGGAATTTCACAAAGCGGGACTGGTCCCGGCAGGCGGGGCGGACGGGTATTTTCAGCAGTGGGAAGAGACGGTCTCCGGAAAGACCACACGTCTGAGAAACGTGATAGGGGCCATCCCCGGGGCAAATCCCGCGTATGAAGGACAGAGCGTCATTCTGGGGGCTCACTATGACGGCCTGGGGCGGAGCGGGCCCGCCACCGGAAAAATCCATCCGGGGGCCGACGACGATGCCAGCGGGGTGGCCATCCTTCTGGAGCTTGCCCGCGTCCTTTCCCACGGCCCCGGGCCCGAGCGGACGGTGCTCTTCGTGGCCTTTACCGGAGAGGAATCGGGCAGGCGGGGCTCGGAGCACTTCGTCCGGACGTACGGCCTTTACCCGCCGGGGAAGGCCGCGGCGATGATAAATCTGGACACCGTGGGCCGCCTCGAAGCGGGAAAGCTCATCGTCCTCGGGACGGGGACGGCCACGGAGTGGGAGCATATCTTCCGGGGTGCGGGATATGAAGCCCATACGGACGTTGAGGCGGTCTCCCGGGACCCCGGCTCAGGCGACCAGGTGAGCTTTCAGGCCGCGGGCATACCCGCGGTGCAGCTTTTCACCGGCGCCCACCTGGACTATCACCGCCCTACGGACACCTGGGAGAAGCTCGACCCCGAAGGGCTGCTCGCCGTGGCAAGGGTGACCGGCGAGGCCGTCGCGTATCTGGCGAGCCGGGAAGCGCCCCTCACCTGGACCGGCGGCGGGGAGGTGCCGGGAGCATCGCGAAACGGTCACCCGGTCCGGACAGTGCGTCTGGGAACGGTGCCCGACTATGCCTATCAAGGGCGGGGTGTGCGCCTGGCGGGTGTCGTGCCCGGCTCCCCCGCCCAGTCGATAGGCCTGCGGGAAGGCGATGTCCTCACCGGAGTCAACGGGCAGGAGGTCTCCTCCTTGAGGGACCTGGCCCGCGTCCTTTCGTCCCTCTCCCCGGGCGAGAGGGTCTCGGTCGTGTTCTCCCGCAAAGGGGAGGTCATCACCCGCGAGACCCTCCTCACCAGGAGATAGCACTACATCCTGGGCCCCGTGGCTGCGACCGTGTTGGCCTTTCCCTTGCCCTTCTCCAGGACCTTCACGGAGCCGTCTATGAGGCCGAGCTTCGTCTCCATCTCGTCCTGGGGGACGGTGCCCTCCACCTGGAAGGTGATGGTATAGAGGAAGGGGGACTTTCCGGTCGCCGCTGCTTCCTCTCCGCCGTGGACGGTCCGTATGACCGTCTTTCCGTCCTTGAAATAGGCCGAGTTATTGAAGGGGAACTTCTGCGCCACGATGCGCTCCCACTCGTTCTGGTAGGAATCCCTCAGCCCGTCCCCCGGCTTGTTCTTCCGGTAGATGCCGAAGAAGGTCTTGTTGTTCTTGTCCTCGCCCACCACGACACCGCCGACGTCCCAGACGACTTTCTTCCCTTCCTTGAAGTAGCTGAAAAGGAGGTTCAGGTCGCTTCGCTCCGTAAGCGACATCATCTCCGGCGTATGGGTGAAGGACAGGCGCCGGGAGGAGAACCTGAGGGAGTCCTTCTCGATGGAGATGTCCATGGTGGAGAAAATCTCCGGGAGCATGTCCTTCATGGCAAGGAACTCCTTCCACTCCTCGTAGGTACCGTAGTAGGAGACGTACACGAAGTCGGTGAGCACCTTCATGTCGGCCAGGTAGCCCACGTCCACCAGTCCGCTCTGCCCCTCCTTGACCATGGCGATGCAGCCGCCGGGCACTGGCAGGGAAAAGATGATTATCTTCTCGTCGCTGTACTCGATGGGCCAGGTGCGCACCATCCACCGCCTCCCGTAGGAGTCGGTATACGTATAGTCCTGGTCGGCCTCGCCCAGGGAGGTGACTTTTACCTTTTCCGAGCCCACCTGCCGGTAGAAGTACAAGCCCTTCAGGATAAGGTCCATGTAAAGGCGGCTATCGCCATAGAAGTCCTTGAGGGAGACCGAGTCGGGCTTCCTCATGTAAAGGAGAAGGGAGTCCGCGATGCCGCCGTGAATCATGTAGCCGTTGTCGCCCAGCTCGGCGGTTTCGGTGTCCGAGGGGTAGTAAGCGTCCCAGTTGCCGTCCTTCCCCATCATGATGAGGTGCGGGAAAACGGCTGTATAGAGGCTGTGCAGCAGAATCGCCGACTCATCGCCCTGGGGGAATATGTGCTCCCGGTTTTCCGCGAGGAAGTCGTCCAGAAGGCCGAGGGCGAACGCGGAAAAGCTCTTCGTGAGCTCTTTCTTCAGCTCCCGGTAGCTCTTGGGCAAGGGGATCTCCTTTTCGAACGTGCCCATCTTGGAGAAGTCCATGTTCTCAAGGACGTACTTGGTCTTCCGGAAGGTGACGGCCGTGTTTTTCTTGGCATCGAGAGCCTCCCGGATGGGAAGCGCGTAGTTGAGGTTTTCGTTCTCCGACTTCCCCAGAACGATGCCGATGACCTTGCCCTGCGCATCCAGCAGGGGGCCTCCGCTGTTGCCCGGCGAGGCGGCGGCCGAAAAACGTATCCACTGCCACGTGCCGTCGATTTCCTCCGGGGTGTTGGAGGTGTACAGGCCGTCCCGGATGACGATGCCCTGCCCCAGGGCGTTTCCCACGGCATAGACCCGCTCGTTCGTCCGCGGAGACGTGTTCACCTCGAGATAACGCTCGGCCTTTTTCCCCTTCAGGCTGAAGATGATGAAGTCCCGCCTGTCGGAGAACTTGGTTATCCGGTCGATGCTGTATACGTTGCCCTCCGCGTCCCTGAGGTAGACCTCCTCGAACTGGCTCGGAAGGACCTCGAGGTTCATGACATGGGAGGCCGAGACGAAGGTGTTCGGGCCGATGGCAAAGGCGGTCCCGATGGAATAGTACTCGTCGGTGCGCTCGGCGTACGGAAGAAGGTCCAGAGGAAGCTCCTTCTCGTAGGTCAGGGAGTCGTGCTTGGGCTTCGGGGTCACGACCTCGAAGACGGACTTGCTGATGAGCGTGAGGGTTTCCCCGTCCAGCGAGCTCGTGCTGTCCGCACCCAAGACCAGAAGCGGCGATAAGAGCACGACCATCATGGTAAAAACAAAGAGGAGGCTTCTTTTCTTCACGTTCTTTCTCCTTCCCTATTCGGTTGCACGACACCGGAAGATTCCGGGCGCCTTTGTTCATAAGTCCGCACAAAGGAAAGCAATTCGTGTGCCCGCTTTCTTCTGCTTATCCCCCAAGGGCAAACCCCGCACGCAAAGACACGTATTTCATAAAGATACAGGCCTCTTTGGAAGGAAACGCATGACAATATCTTTCATTAGTGACCTTTTTTGACATTTCTCCCTCCCGGAGGCGACCGAACCGCCTGGAGGTGCTATAGTAGGGGTCGGGGCGTCGCGGCACCAGCCGGCCCCGAACCACAATTCTGGACGACCGCACCCTCGAGGAGATGATGAGAGGAAGCCGGAAATTCCTTGGCCTCTGCCTCCTTGCCCTGAGCATCCTGTTTCCGTCCATGGGCATGACCGGAGGCGCGCAGGACAGGGGAAGGCCTCTCGCGACAAGAGAGGCTCCCTACGCTCCGGAAGAAGTGCTGGTCAAGTACAGAAAAGGCGTTCCTTCCGCTGTCCGCGCCATGGACAGCACGCAGTTCGGAGCCAGGGTCGCGGAGATACACGGCTCGGGCATCCACCGGGTGAAGCTCCCGCCGGGGGTCTCGGTGCGGGAGGCGGTGGAGATGTTCAGGGCAAACCGGGACGTCGAAGCGGCCGAGCCCAATTACATCGTGAGGGCCCTTGCCGCCCCCAACGACCCCGACTTCCACGAACAATGGGGCCTTTCCCGAATCGACGCCCGGGGAGCCTGGAGCGTGACCACGGGCTCCGCCGACGTGGTCATCGCGGTCCTGGACACCGGTCTCGCCCTGGCCCATCCGGACCTTATGGGCAATATCTGGAGGAACCCCGGGGAGATTGCCGGAAACGGCCTCGATGACGACGGCAACGGCCTTGTGGACGACACCCGGGGCTGGGACTTCATTGCCGAAAGCAACCGCCCCATGGACCACAACGGGCACGGAACCCACGTCGCCGGCATTCTGGGAGCGGTGGGAAACAACCGCATCGACATAGCCGGCACGGCCTGGACCGTCAGCATCATGCCCCTGCGCTTCCTGGACTCCCAGGGAGCGGGTTCCGTGTTCGACGCCGTCTCTGCCATAGACTACGCCCGGCAGAAAGGCGCCCGTGTCATTAACGCCAGCTATGGAAGCCCTTTCTTCAGCCGGATGGAGAGGGACGCCATCGAGGAATTCTGCTTGACGGGCGGCCTCTTCGTGGCCGCCGCGGGCAACAGGGGAAACGCCGAGCCGACCTATCCGGCCAGCTACGACCTGCCCTGCATCATCTCGGTGGCCGCCACGGATGAGAACGACGCGCTGGCTGCGTTCTCGAGCTTCGACCCCGCCTCGGTGGACCTGGGGGCGCCCGGGACGGACATCCTGAGCACCCTGCCCGCGCGCGACGCCCTGTTTGCGGACGACTTCGACGACGGCGACCTTGCGGGCTGGACGAGCGTACCCGCCGGCGCGTGGGGGCTCGCGAAAGGGCCGGGATTCGTGAACTCTCCTCCTTGGAGCCTCACCGACAGCCCCGGTGGCACTTATGCCCCCAACACGGACACCTGGGCGTACACGCCGCCCATTGACCTTTCGGGCAGGACCGGCTGCCAACTGGAGTACGCCGTCAGGCTTGACATCGCCGATGGAGACGCCCTGGACGTGGAGGCCGCGGATAACGCCTCGTTCTCGGGCTCCGTGCTTCTTTCCCGCCACAGCCTGCCGACCACGACTTTCCATCCCTTCTCCCACGCCCTCACGGCCCTGGAGGGAGAGCCCCGGGTCTTCGTCCGGTTCCGCCTCCTCACCGACGCGGGGGACAATGCCGACGGCGTCTACATCGATGACGTCTCCGTCACGTGCATCTCGGAGACCGGAGGGACGGTTGGAGTCCTCAGCGGCACCTCGGCGGCCGCGCCCTTTGTCTCCGGAGTGGCCGGCCTTCTCCTTGCCCGGACGCCGACGCTCACGGGCCTGGAGGTCAAGGAGAGCATCCTGGGTGCGGTGGACGCGGTGCCGGGCCTGTCGGGCAAGGTGCTGACGGGCGGAAGGCTGAACGCCGGGAGGGCCCTGACCTCCGCCACTCCTCTTGTAGCGCCCAGCGGCCTCACGGCCGCTGCGGCCTCTCCGACCCGCATCGACCTTCACTGGCGCGACAACTCCTCCCTGGAGGACGGGTATCGCCTGGAGCGGAAGGAGGCAAGGGAGAAGAATTTCATTGAAGTAGCCCTCACCGGCCCGGATGCCGTTTCCTATGCGGATACCGGCGTCGGGCCCGACAAGCTCTACACATACCGCGTGCAGGCTGCGAAAGGGGAAGAGCTCTCGTCTTACTCCAACCAGGCCTCGGCCTCCACCTTCTTCGGCGGAAACGACGGATGCTTCATCGCCACGGCCGCATACGGGAGCCCCCTGGCAAAGGACGTCGTCCTTCTCAAGCGGTTCCGCGACAGGGTCCTCATCACGAATCCCCCCGGGCGGGCGCTGGTGCGCCTGTATTATCGCCTCTCCCCTCCCCTGGCACGGGTCATCGCCAGGCACGAGCCCCTGAAAAGAATTGTACGGGTTTCCCTCTGGCCCCTCGTTTACGGCATAAAATATCCCCTCAGAGCTCTCTTCACGGTCTGGGCGGCCTTCGCCCTCATCCTGGCCGGACGGCGCCGGCGGTAATCTTGCAACTTAAAAGCGAAATGTATTCTGAGTCACAGAAATAAGATTTTATTGGCGAAATATTATGTATAATGGTGGGCGTGCAGTCCTTGCACCACCGAGGGGGGATGCTTATTGGGTAACGTGCACAATTTCCTCAGTTCCTTCCGCAATGTTGGTCTCCAGGGCCGTCTTGGCGCAGGCCGGAAGGTCGCGGGGAAACACCTGAGCAATGTACTGAACTTCGTCAACTTCCAGGACGAAAGCATCCTGGTCAATCTCACACATCGGAAATACCGCTCCATGCTTTCCTTGCCCGCCACGCCGATGCCCCAGGTCGGGGAGAAGCTGGACTGTCTCTGGAGTGCCGAGCCCGGCACGAACCTGGACTCTTACGAGTTTCTCCACTTTCTCGTGGACGACGGCCGGAAGCTCGTCATGGCGAGACCCCGGCTCAGGGGAATGGACAGGGAGGGCATACGATTCGACCTTTCCGACGTCGAGGGGTGCGAGGTGGGCGTCAGGGAGTTCAGGCGCCACAAGTGCCAAGAAATTGCCGTGGATATTTATCAAAACGGCCTGCTTTTCCACGGGCGGCTTCTGGATTTCAGTGCCTCATCCCTCGGGGCGGAAATGGCATGCCGGCCTCCCCGGTCGCTTCAGTGGCTGAACCCCGAGGCCCCCGTCACGGCCGTCCTCAGGGAAGGGCAGGACGTCCTTTATTCGGGGGAGTGCAAGGTCCTCAGGCAGACACACGGCCGGAGTACCAGGCTCGTTGCCCTGAGGCCTCTTTCCTCCCGCCTTCAGCGCCTGAAGCCCAAGGAATTCAGAAGCAGAAGGGCCACCCTCACGCCCATGCCCTCCGCAGTCTTCAGGCACCCCTTTACGGGCAAGACGGTCACCCTCCCCGTGACCGATATATCGGGTCCCGGCCTTTCGGTGGAAGAGTACTACGAGGGCTCCATCCTCCTGCCGGGGATGATCATCCCCAGGCTTGATATCGTCTTTTCTGCGGGGATGAAAATCCCCTGCCGGGCACAGGTCGTCTACAGGAACATCCTCTGGACCGAGAGGGACCGCGCCGTCGCCAAATGCGGCATCGCGGTCCTGGACATGGACATCCAGGACCAGGTAAATATCTCCGCCCTGCTGCACCGGGCCGACCACGGGGACTCGCATGTCTCGGAGCCGGTGGACATGGGTGCCCTGTGGGAGTTCTTCTTCACGACGGGATTTTTCTATTCCGGAAAATATGCCCACCTGTCCTCCACCAAAGAGGCCTTCAAGCGCACCTATGAAAAGCTCTACCTCGAGAACCCGCAGATTGCCCGCCATTTCGTCTGCCAGGACCGCGGCATCATCCAGGGGCATATGTCGATGGTGCGGTTCTGGGAAAACGCGTGGCTCATCCACCATCATGCCGCGCATACCGAAAGCGGACAGAAGGCGGGGCTCGTGGTGCTGGAGCAAGTGGGCCGCTACGTCAACGATTTTCATTCCCTCTATTCCGCCCACATGGACTTCGTACTCTGCTTCTACCGTCCTGAGAACAAGTTTCCCGACCGCGTTTTCGGAGGCTTGAGCAGAAACCTGAGAAATCCCAAGGGCTGCTCCCTGGACTCCTTCGCATATCTGACCCTGCGGAATGCCCTCTCCTCGGAAAATGCCCTGGACATGAGGCAGGGCAGGCTCGAGCTCACCAGGCCCTCAGGCGAAGACCTGGCCGAGCTGGAAAGCTTTTACGAACACTGTTCCGGGGGGCTCATGCTGAACGCCCTCGACCTTGAGCCCGAGATGGTCGGAACGGATGACCTGAGCAGACTGTACAGGTCTCTGGGGTTCAAGAAGGAATGCCATGCCTTCTCCTTGAAGAAGGGCGGCGTTCTGAAAGCCGTCATCATGTGCCAGGTGAGTGACATCGGCCTGAATCTCTCCAATGTGACCAACGGCATTTACGTCATCGTCGTTGACGCGGATGATGTCACGGCAGGGGACCTTGCCTTTGCCCTGTCCCTGCTCCAAGGCTATTACGGCTCGGAGGATACGCCGCTTTTATTGTTTCCCACCTCGTTCGCTCAGGCCATCTTCCCCGTGGAGAAGACTTATAACCTCTGGGTCCTCAACACTCGGAATCTGGACGACTACTTTCGGCACGTTGAGAGATTGACCCGGCGGCTGGGGGGTGGGCTCTCGTGAAGACGGGAACGTTGCCGCTGGAGGAACGGCCGCTTTACAACAGCAGGATAATCGACAATTTCATTAAGCTCATCAGGCGGCGGTATTCGTATGTCAACGTCAGTGAATTGCTCAGTTATGCGAACATGGAGACGTACCAGGTTGAAGACGAAAACCACTGGTTCACCCAAAAGCAGGTGAACCGCTTCATGGAAAGAGTGGAAAAGCTCACAGGCAATAACAATCTTGCCCGTGAAGCTGGCCTGTATGCGGCGTCTCCGGATGCCATCGGGGTCATGCGGCTCTACATCCTGGGGCTCGCCGGACCGGCAAAGGCCTACGAAATGGTCGGCAAGTATGCCTCGAACTTCACCCGGTCTGCGTCGTACGTCTCGTCGAAGATCGGTCACAATCGGGTGGAAATAAAAGTGACACCCTATCCCGGCGTTCGGGAGCAGCCCTTCCAGTGTGAGAACAGGATGGGCCACTGGGAGTCTATCGCGTCGATGTTCAATTACCGTCTTCCCAGGATCGAGCACCCGGAGTGCCTCTTCAGGGGCGGGAAGTCCTGCACATACGTGGTCTCCTGGAGAGATTCCCACTCCGCCTTCTGGAAAAAAATACAGATGTACGTGATGCTGACCTTCTTTTTTGTCTTACCCGCTTTCTATTTTTTGGTCCCAGAGACGACGCTGCACCTGCTGGTTCCTCTTTCCGCCCTCATGCTGGCAGGCCTCTCGGTATTCACGCAGCACCTGGAAAAGAAGGAGCTCAACGCCGCCACCAACAATCTCCGGGATTCCACCGAGCGGCTGATGACTCAGCTGAACACGAACTACGAAAACACCCTGATGATCAACGAGATCGGCCAGGCCCTGAGCAAGAAGCGCGACGTGAACGGCATTCTCTCGGAGGTCATCCGGGTCTTCCAGCGAAGGCTGGACTACGACCGCGGCATGGTCCTCCTTGCCGACAAGGACAAGCGGAGCCTGGCCTTCCGGACGGGCTTCGGATACTCCCGGGAGCAGTTGAGCATCCTGAGAAACGTGCGCTTCCACCTGGACAAGCCGGGCTCCAAAGGTGTCTTCGTCGTTTCCTTCAGGGAGCAGAAACCCTTCCTCATCAATGACATCCATGAGATCAAGGAGAACCTCTCGGCACGGAGCCTGGAGTTTGCCGTATGGATAGGGACCAAGTCCTTCATCTGCTGCCCCATCGTCTACGAGGACGAGTGCCTGGGCATCCTGGCGGTGGACAACGTCAAGACGAAAAGACCGCTCCTTCAAAGCGATATCAACCTCATCAGGAGCATCTCCCTGACCCTGGGGATAAGCCTGCACAACGCCGCCCTTTTCGAGGCCAAGGAAAGCCAGTTCCATTCCATGCTCCGGGTCCTGGCCGCAAGCATTGACGCCCGCGACCATCTGACCGCGGGCCATTCGGAGCGGGTCACGGACTACGTCCTGGGAATCTGCCGGGAGATGAACATGCCCCACGGCTTCTGTGAGATGATGCGCGTGGCCTCCCTCCTTCACGATTACGGCAAGATAGCCGTGAGGGACTCCATTCTCAAAAAGGAAGGCCGGCTTACCGCAGAGGAGTTCTCGGAGATCCGCAAGCACGCCGAGAGAAGCCGGAGCATCCTGGAGCAGATCAATTTCGAGGGCATCTACGAGGACGTTCCCGTCATCGCCGGGAGCCACCACGAAAAGCTGGACGGTACGGGTTATCCCCGGGGCCTCAAGGGCGAGGAGATTCATATCGGGGCCAGGATTCTCAAGGTCGCCGACTTCTTCGAGGCCGTTACCTCGAAGCGTCACTACCGCGACCCCATGCCTCTGGACGTCGCCTTTCAGATGCTCAGGGACGGTTGCGGCACGGAGTTCGACTCTGACGTGGTCGAAACCTTCATCCTATACTACGAGAAAACCATCGGGCCGGTTCCCGAGCCGGACGCCGCACGGGTCAGGAGACAGTAAGAGGTCTTTGCCCCTTACACCCTATGAGGGGCGTGTACGTGAACCGGCGAGGGCTCTCAAAGAAGTTCTTGAACTCCTCAAGAAACTCCTCATATCCCCCCGGATATTCGTCAAAGGGATGACCGAGCTTCCGTGCAACTACTTCGATTTTCTTGGTCCAATTAAAGCCGTCAACGTCTTTGAGTGGACCGAATATGAGGTGATGCGGAAACATCCCTACATCAATATTCTCGAAGCCCAAATCGAAGAGATAGGAGTATAACTTCCTTCCCGCATAGGGGTCGAAAATCCTCTCCTCCTCGAGCATGGAGACGGCCCTGCAAAAAGTTCTCTCCAGTCGCGCCGGCATGCCGTGGTGGTTGAGACAATTGTGGTCGAGGTCCAGCAGACACAGCGTCCCACCGGGTTTCAGGATGCAAGAGACGCGCCTGACAATGTCCGGCGCGGTCGCGGGAAAATACTCCAGAACAAACCGCATCCAGACGAGGTCGAAGAAGTCCAAGCCCTCCAAGGAGTCATCGAATCTCCTACACGTAAATTCCACACCCCGAACGGAGTAACGCTCCCTGGCATAGGCGATACGGTCCTCTGAAAAATCCACCCCCACAACCATGCCCTTATCACCCACGATTTCCTGTAAAACCGCCGTGGCCTTACCAGAGCCGCACCCCATATCGCAGACCCGCATCCCCGGGGCCACGCCCGCCCACAAGGCCTGTTTGCGAACGGCATCCACATCAGTCTTCATGTCCAAACGGAGAGCTTCCTCTTCGTTTTCCATGAAATAGCTGGCACGTCCAGGCCGAATCATTTTTTCTCCATCCAGCACGTATCGTTGACGGATGGCATTGGTGCTCGATGTCGGCAGTGTGGTGCGACGCCAGTCGCGTTACTCGCAGGCCATGGTGCTGGACGTCACGGTTTCGCTGCCGGAAAACGTCATCGACGCGTTGCGCTCCGGAATGACGGCCAAACTCGACATCGTCGTCGATACCCAGCGCGATGCCCTGGCGTTGCCGGATTCGGCCCTGCAGTACCGGGACGGGAAGCCGGGCGTGACCGTCCGCGGCGACGGTTGGCGCCCCGTCGTGCTCGGTCGCGTAAGCGGCGGCATGCACATCATCGAACAGGGTCTCGAAC